>NZ_JBHWGV010000197.1:4798-9939 GCF_042732955.1 Kitasatospora sp. NPDC059747
GCGCGACACCAACCCGCCGCTCCCCCACCCGCCGGGGTGGGCTCACCCACCCCCACCCCCCCCGCCCCCGGCCCGGCCCCCGGCGGGCCGGGGGGCCATTTCCGTTGCCCGGCGTCGAGGCCCCGTGAGAGCATCGAAGCTCATTTGATCCATTCGCCGAGATCTGCAGGTGGCAGGTACCGCTGATGAACACAACGGGGCCAATAGAGGCGTGCATCGAGGATGGGAACAACATCCTGGTCGCTCCTTCGACATTGCACGACGATGACGTGGTTCGGGATTTCTTCGGGTCCGTGATCTCGCCGGAGGTGCTTGCTTCCGGTTCGCTCGATCTCGCACAGAAGACCGTCTACCTGTGTGGCGACATCTCCGGGATCAGCGGACGCCAATTGGACGGTGCCGCGCGGGTTTTCGTCGTTCGGGAGCTGTCGCACGGTTTCCGCGAGGACGCCGGGGAGGCTTGGGAGTGCGTCGGGGTCGGGCGAGTTCCCGTCCGTGTCCACGGCGTCGGCGTGTACTACCGGCGCTTCTTCGCACTCGATGGGGATCACTTCGGACGGATCAGCGCGGAGCACGAGTTCCAGTCCCTGACGGAGTCCACCAAACCCGGATCGGCTCATCGCAGCGGAATCTACCTGACGCCCGTCACGCAGGACGGTGACGAACTGCATTTCCGCCTGCTCCGGTGCTCCACGAACCTCTCGGGGCCGACCGAGGGCTTCCGCCCCACCGACACGGGCATCGTCGACGCTCTGAATCGCGAGGCCGCCGGCATCTTCCGGGGCCAGGCGCCGCTCAATCACGTCCTCGCGCAGATCTACCGCAACACCGCTGCCACGACCGAGCGCAAGCAGTCCAAGGCCAAGATCTCGTCCCACGCGGACAAGACCAAGGACATGCCCGCCAACGGCATCATGGCCTTCTGCACCTTCTACGAGGGGCTCGACAAGCTGCGGCCGTTGGGCGAAGACGGCTTCGACTACGGGGTGAAGGGTGTCAGCGGGCTGACCAGGCTTCAGTTCCGCCTGAAGGGGCCGGCTGAAGACCACGACGCGGTCGCGCTGCCCGCGCAGTTCACGGTGACGCTCTATCCCGGCTCCGTGTTCTTCATGCCGCTGTCCACCAACCGCCTGTACACGCATGAGATCAAGCCCTCGGCGCTGGACGCCGAGCTGCTTCCGACCCGACTGGGATACGTCGTGCGCTGTTCGAGCGCCGAAGCCGTTCACAAGGACGGGGAGACGTTCCTCAAGGGGGAGGGGGAGTTGGTGAAGTTGGGGCCGGCGACCGAGGAGGGCATGGACGAGCTGCGCGGGCTGTACGCCGAGGAGAACAGGAGCTCGTCGTTCATCGACTACGGCGACCGGTTCCGCTTCAGCATGAACGCGGGGGACTACCGTGCCCCGCGAATCTAGGATCTCGGAGGACGTCCGCACGGTCGATCTGTCGATCGAGGAGGATCTGTTCGCGGAGCTGTCCGGGTCGACGCGTTGGGAAGACGTGGGGAAGGGGCGGCGCGGAGCCGTCCTTGCCAGGGTCGACGAGGCGGGGGGTGTGCCTCTCGTGCGGACGACCACTCGGTACGGCAGCCCGGCGCAGCGATTCCGGGCAGTGCACGAGCGGCTGGCGCAGCGGATCCAGGAACGTGCGGCGCTTCCGGTCGGCTTCAACAATGCTCTGATCGAGAGCTACACGAACGCCTACCGGAAGATGGGCGGCCATTCCGACCAAGCCCTCGATCTGGCCGGTGATTCGTTCATCGCCGTCTTCTCCTGCTACCGGCAGCCCGAAGAGGGCTCGCAGAGGAAGCTGATCTTCGAGTCCAAGGGGACCGGTGGGGAGGAGTTCGAGATCCCCCTCGCCCACAACAGCGTGGTTGTTTTCTCCGTCGATGCGAATCGGCGGCTCAGGCACAAGATCGTCCTGGACGCGCCCGACGAGGCGCCGGACAACCAGTGGTTGGGCGTGACCTTCCGAACGTCGAAGACTGTGGTCCGGTTCCACGACGGACACGCGCATCTCCCGCAGGGCGCGCGCCTCTTGGCGGCCGACGACGAGCAGCAGCGCGAGTTCTACCAACTACGACGGCGTGAGAACCAGGAGACGGACTTCGCCTACCCCGCGCTGGCGTACACCATCAGCGAGAGCGATCTGATCCCGCCCGTGTGAGCAAGAGGGAGGCCGCCCCACGGGTCTCGCGGGGCGGCTTCGAGCTTCAGAGGACACAGGCGGGTCCTCGGCCGTGACGTGAAGGCGGCCGTGTCATGCTGCTGTTCCTCCAGCACGCCACCCGGTGACAGACGCGGCCCGAAAACTCCCTGGACCGTCCGACCCGTCTCGGCCATGATCCTCACGTGGCCACCTACCTCGAGTCCGAGCGCCTGACCCTGCGCCCCTTCGCCGCCGCCGACGCGGACCTGCTGATCGAGCTGGACAGCGACCCGGCGGTGATGCGCTACCTGACCGGCGGCGCTCCAACCCCGCCGGAGGAGGTCCGCGACCTCGCCATCCCCAGCATCCTCGCCGGCTACGAGCGCTGGAATCATGACCTCGGCCTGTTCGCCGCGCACAAGAAGGACGGCGGCGCGTTCGTCGGCTGGTTCTGCCTGCGTCCGCGGCGCAGCGGCCCGCGTGAGGAGGCCGAACTCGGCTATCGCCTGCGCCAGGCGGCCTGGGGCCGGGGCTACGCCACCGAAGTCTCGCAGGCGCTGCTGGCGAAGGGGTTCGCCGAGCTCGGCATCCGCATGGTCTGGGCCGAGACGATGACCGTGAACCGCCCTTCGCGTAACGTCATGGAGAAGCTCGGGATGACGCTCGCGGAGAACATCCCCACGCCGGACAGCATGATGGCGGTCGAGGGTTCCGAGCACGGGGGTGTGCGGTACGAGATCACGAAGGAGCAGTGGGAGCGGCGGCAGGCGTAGGCGGCGCGAGGCGCGGCGCCCGTGGATGTGAAGTCATCGGCCCGCGCGGCCTTGTCTCATCACGCCCTATCGGGCACATCCCGGCAGCATCTTGCCGAACTCGTTGCTGAGCTCGTCCCTGCCTGGGAGGCGCAGCAGGAGTCTGCGCTGCGGGAGCGGCGCGGCGGCGACCGCCGCCGCGAGGCTGGTGCCGGCCCGAAGCATCGTCTGGTGTTCGTCGACCGGGTGCCGGCCACGCTCGCGCACCTGCGACACGATCTTCCGCACTCGGCCCTGGCAGCGCTGTTAGGAGTGGACCGCTCCATGCTGTCCGCCGTGCCCGACCAGCCCGGCATCCGGCTGCGCACCATCGAGTACGTGAACGCCCGCCAGGCCTCGTGGCTGAAGCCGAGAGCCGGCCCGTGAGGGTCCTTGCTGTCGCGGACCGGGACGATGTCCGAGATGCCGTCGGCGAGTTCGACGCAGTTGCCGCTTTCGCCGCCGCTGTAGCTGCTCTTGCGCCACGTCAAGTCAGTGGACATGCGTGCCCTTCCGGGCAGGCTGATCTGGGAGGCCCCCGCGCGCTTCGCGGGGGCCTCCCCAAGGCAGAGGTTCAGAGGGTGGTCGGGAAGTCGCCGGCCTGGATGCCGGTGATGAACGCCCGCCAGGCCTCGGGGCTGAAGCCGAGAGCCGGCCCGTGAGGTTCCTTGCTGTCGCGGACCGGGACGCCTTCTGCGTAGCAGTCTGCGACCTCGACGCAGTTGTCGTTCGGGTTGCTGGCAGCTGCCTTCTTCCACTTCACGGGGAGTGCGGAGGCGATTGGGAAGTGGGTCACTTGAGCGCGTCTCTCTTCTGTGTGATGAGGTCGAGCGACTGATCGAGCGGCAGGGCGGTGGCCATGATCTCGTCGAACGCCGCGCGGTAGACATCGACATGCTCTGGATCTTCGACCCAATCGCTGCTGAGCATGCCGCTGAGCAGGACGAGGTCGAGATCGCGCTGCCGAAACTCCAGGAGGGTGAACGGCCCGGTCATTCCGGGGTGAGGGGGAGACAACGCCGGCATGATCTGGATCTTGATGTTGGGGAGGCGGCTGAACTGCAGCAACTTGTCCAACTGATCGGTCATGACGCCCGGAGCGGCATGCATGGTCAGGGCCGATTCATGGATGACGGCCCAGAGCTTGAGGGGGTTGTCGGAGCGGGTCAGGACGGATTGCCGGTTGATCCGGACCTCGACGCGTTCCTCAACGCTGGGCTTGTTTATCACGCCGCTGGCGATGATGGCGTGGGCATACTGGCGCGTCTGAAGTAGCCCAGGGATGTAGGCCGATTCGTAGGACTTGTGGCCGGTAGCGGTCTCTTCAAGGCGAATCAGATCCGTGTAGAGCGGGTTCAGCTGCTCGTAGCCCGCCATCCAGCCGGGCCGGCGCTTGTCGCGGAGGATCTCGACGAGGACTTCCTTGAGCTCCTCCTCGCACCCGTAGAAGTCGAGCAGCGCGCGGACGACGTCGGGCTTCAGCTGGACGCGGGCGTTCTCGTACCTGCTGAGCTTGACGAGGTTGATGCCCGGGACTTGGGCGGCAACTTCCTCTGCCGACAGGCTCTTGAGCTCGCGGAGCCTCCTCAGCTCGGCGGCGATGCGTCGGTACCGCACCGCTGGCACTGCTACTGCCATCTACCCAGCCCTCCAGAACGTCCAGGCACCAGTGTGCATGCGAGTGGTGACGGTTCGCCACCACCCTCATGAGCCTAGAGGCGGCACCTTGCGATGAGAGCTGAAAGTTTTCATATTTCGACGACATGCCTTGCGATGCGTAGTCGTGATGCTCCATGCTGTGAGTGACGAAGTGCTGGCATTGCGTGACATGGCCGGCGCTTTGACCCCCAAGTCATGTGTGCGGAAGGTGTCTTCGCCATGTCCATCCATGTGTCTTCCATCTGGCTGCCGCGCAGCCGTCGAGCGCCGGGCGAGGCGCGGCGGCGGCTCTCCTCGCTCCTCGCCGCCGCTCCCAGCGGTGGCCAGTTCCTCGAACCCGGGCTCCTCGCCGTCTCCGAGCTCGTGACCAACGCCGTCGTCCACGGGACGCCCACCGGCTACCTCATCTACCTCGCGCTCGACGTCTCCCCCTCCCGTCTCCGCATCGAGGTCCACGACGCCCGTGGCGACCGCGCGCCCGTCCTCTCCCCGCCCGGCCGCGCAGACGTGGCCGGGCGGGGGGAGCCGATCGACCAAAAC
>NZ_JBHWGV010000198.1:0-4430 GCF_042732955.1 Kitasatospora sp. NPDC059747
CGGCCCGCTCGTCGCCAGTCCGATCAGCGGCCCGACGGTCCACCAGTACCACACCCCCCACCTCCCCCGCGGCGCCCCCCGCGCCCGTCTCCCCCCCCCGGGAGGTTATGTTTTTCCCACCCCCACCCACCGGGTGGGCTCCCCTCCCCGTTACGGGGGGTCCCGGCGCCGCTCGGGGTCGGGGCCTCAGGAGGCCCGCAGCCGTGGGGTGCGGGGAGGTTCCGTGCGGCGGCGCCCGGTCCTCTCGAAGGCGGCGGCGAGGCGGAGCAGCGAGTTGTCGTTGTAGGCGCGGCCCGCGAAGGTCAGTCCCACCGGCATGCCGGTGTCGGTCATGGTGCCCATCGGCACGGTCACCGTCGGGATGCCCAGGTGGCGCGGTACGAGGTTGCCGTTCGCGACCCACACGCCGTTGCGCCAGCCCAGGTCGGCGGAGGCCTCGTTCACGTCCATGTCGGCCGGGCCGACGTCGGCGACCGTGGGGAAGACCACGGCGTCCAGGCCGAGTTCGTCCATCCACTCCTCCAGGTCGATCCTGCGGGTCTCCTCCAGCCCGCGCAGTCCCTGTTCGAGGTGCGGAATGTCGGTGAACGCCTGATACGCCTGGTCGCGGACCAGTCGGGGGTAGTCGGCGATCACGTCGTCGAAGCCGGCGTAGCGGTCCGGCAGTTCGCCCGGGTGCTTGGGCCAGATCAGGGCGCCGTCGACGTCGGCGAGGGTGGGGAGCGCGGGGTCCGCGTTGGCGCGCAGGAAGTCGTCCCAGGCCCAGGCCGACAGGTCGAGGATCTCGCGGGCGAGGAAGTCGCGGCCGACCAGGCCCCGGGAGAGCAGGGACGGCGCGCCGGGGCGGTCGGACTCGTAGTTGGTCACCACGGGGAAGTCGACCTCGACGACCTCGGCGCCGGCGGACTCCAGGTCGCGGCGGGCGGCCTGCCACAGGGCGAGGACCGAGGCGCGCGTGTCGATCCGCTGCCCGGTCTGGCCGCCGATGCCGCCGTCCGGGTTGGTGCCCGCGTCGGGGTCGGCGTTGATGTACATCCTGGGCACGCCGACGCGTCGGCCGGCGAGCGTCGCACGCGCCGCCGCCGTGTCCGCGGGCGCCAGGGCCGGGTACGAGGCCGGGCGGACGCGGGACGGTGCGGGCAGCGGCACCCAGGGCTGGGCCCGCCACAGGTCGCCGCGGGTGTCCGGGTCGTCGGCGACGATGACGTCGAGCAGTTCGAGCAGGTCGGCCATGGTCCTGGTGTGCGGGACCACGACGTCCATGGTCGGTACGAGCGGCCAGTTGCCGCGCACCGAGATCACGCCGCGGCTGGGGGTGTAGGCGCACAGGGCGTTGTTCGAGGCGGGCGCGCGGCCCGAGGACCAGGTCTCCTCGCCGAGGCCGAACGCGCCGAACGAGGCCGCCGTGGCGGTGCCCGAGCCGTTCGAGGAGCCGGAGCCGTAGGCGCTGGTCAGCCAGTCGGCGCTGTACGGGCTCTCGGCGCGGCCGTGGACGCCGCGCTGCATGCCGCCGTTGGCCATCGGCGGCATGGTGGTCAGGCCGATGAGCACGGCGCCGGCGGCGCGCAGCCGCTCGATGGCGAAGGCGTCGCGCCCGGCCACGAGATGCTCGAAGGCCGGCGAACCGGCGGCGGCGGTCAGGCCCTTGGCGAGGTAGCTGTCCTTGGCGGTGTACGGGATGCCGTCGAGCGGACCGAGCGTCCGCCCCTGGGCGCGGCGGGCGTCGGAGGCCTCGGCGTCGGCGCGGGCGTCCGGGTTCATCACGACGACGGAGTTGAGCGCCGTGGGGGTGCCGGGCCGGTCGTAGGCCTCGATCCGGGCGAGGTAGGCGTCGAGCAGGCCGACCGAGGTGGTCTCGCCCTTCTCCAGCGCCGCGCGCAGGTCGGCGATGCCGGTCTCGACGACGTCGAACGGGTGGGTCATGCGGGTGTCCCTAGGAATGTGAGGCGGTCGGACGGTCCGGGGCGCTCGGCCCCGGACGCGTCACGGGGTGGTCGCGGAACTACAGGACGGCCGGGGCGAGTTCGTCGGTGGAAGGGCGGTCCTGGTCGGGGTCGGGCATGCGGCGGTCGGGGCGGCGTGCCAGCAGGTAGGCGAGGCCGGCGAGGGTGACGGTACCGACGCCGAGCGGCGCCGCCCAGACCTGGTACCAGGGCGCTCCGGCCGGGGCGAGGACGGCGCGCGGCCAGCAGATGTTGACCACTTCGAAGCCGGTCCACAGCACGGCGAGGAGGTTGATCGGAGTGCCGAGGCGCCCGTAGCCGACCGCTCCGGCGGGCTTCCAGGTGCCGCGCAGGCGGGCGGTCAGGGCGACGACGGTGAGCAGGAAGAACGGCACGAAGGTGGCGGCGCTGCCGAAGGTGATCAGGCTGCCGATGGCCGAGGTGCTCAGGCCGAGGGGCAGCGCGGCGCAGCTGATCACCGTGGCGGCGACGAGGCCGCCGATCGGCGCCTTGTGCCGGTTGATCCGGCGGACGTGGCGGGAGAAGGGGAAGACGTCGTCGCGGGCGAGGGAGTAGAGGCCGCGGGCCGCGCCGCCCTGGGAGGCCATGAGGCAGGCGGTGAAGCTGATCAGGACGACGAGGACGAAGGGCTTGTCGGCCCAGCCGCCGAAGGCGTGGGTGACGGCGGTGGTGACCGGGTCGAGGTCCGTGACCGCGACGACGGCGGCCGGGTCGGGGTGGGCGAGCTCGACCGAGACCGCGTTGAGGATGACGACGAGCCCGACGCTGAGCAGCGACCACCACATGGCCCTGGGGACCTGCCGGGCCGCGTCCTTGGTCTCCTCGGCGGTCGACACGCAGGCGTCGAAGCCGATGAAGGCCCAGCCGGCGACGGCCACGGCGGCGAGCAGGGCACCGGTGTCGCTGATGCCCAGCCCCTTCGGCGCGTCGAGGAAGTCGGTGAGCAGGGAGAAGCCGTGCTGGCGGAAGACCAGCAGCAGGGTGAAGCCGACCAGGACGGACGCGACGGCCTCGGCGGCGATGCCCAGGCTGACGAACCAGCGCAGGAAGTTGATGCCGTAGGCGTTGACCGCGGTGCAGAAGAGCAGGAAGCCGACCGAGACGAGGACCTGCTCGGTGGGCGTCGGGACGGCCCCGAAGAGGGCGAAGAGCCACGGCGAGGCGAGGTAGGCGACCGTGGTGTTGCCGAACATCACGGCGAACTGCCACATCCAGCCGCTCAGCCAGGCGAAGGCCGGTCTGGACAGGCGTCTGCTCCATTGGTAGGCGCCGCCGGCCAGCGGCCACTGCGAGGCGAGCTCGGAGTAGACGGCGACGACCAGGCACTGCCCGAGCAGGCACAGCGGCAGCGCCCAGATCCAGGCCCCGCCCGCGACGCTCATGCCGACCTGCACGGCGGCGTACAGCCCGACGACCGGGGAGACGACGGCGAAGCCCATGGAGATGTTGCCGAGCACGCTGAGGCTGCGCCGCAGCTCCTGCTGGTAGCCGAGCGCGGCGAGCCGGTCGGCGTCGGTCTTCTCGCCTGTGGTGCTCACGCCTGTGGCGCTCACGGCTGTGGTGCGCACGGGTGGGGTGTGCTCGGTGGGGGTGTTCTCGGCCACGAACTGCGCCCTCCAGATAAAACTAACTTAGTTAGCGACGGCTGTTGGTCTGGCACCATAGCCCCTGGACGGGGACAGCGGAAGAGGGGATTTTTGGTGGGCCGACCGAGCAGGGCATTGCTGACCCACGAGCGGATCGCGGTCGCCGCGCTCCAGGTGGTGGACGAGGAAGGTCCCGAGGGGCTGACCATGCGCGCACTCGCGGACCGGCTCGGGGTCAAGGCGGCGTCGCTCTACAACCACATCCAGAGCAAGGAATCACTGGTCGACGCGGTCTCCGAGCTGGTCAACGACGAGATCGACCACGAGCCGCTCGGCGACCCCGACTGGCGCTCCGGCCTCGCCGCGTACGCGCGCGGCTACCGCGCCGTCTTCCTGCGGCACCCGAACGCCGTCGCGCTGCTCGCCCGACGCCGCGTCGAGGCGGACAGCGCCCTGCGCGGCTACGACGCGCTGCTCGCCCTCCTGGGCAGGGCCGGCCTCGGCCCCGCGGACGCGGCGGAGGTCGCCGCGGCCCTGGACTACCTGGTTCTGGGCTCGGCGATGGAGACCTTCACCGCCGGCTTCACCCGGGAACCGGCCGCCTACCGGCCGGAGTACCCGGCGCTCGCGGACGCCCTGGACGGCTCCTTCGCCCGCGGCGGAGGCGCGACGGGCCTCGACGACCGCGGGTTCGAACTGGGCCTCGGCCTACTCCTCGACGGCGTGGAACGCCGGAGCGAGTAGGGGGAGGCAGGGGGCACCGGGCCGTGGGGGCCCGGGGCGGGGGCCGGGGCGGGGGGCGGTGGGGGGTGGGCGGGGGCCGGGGGGTGGGCGGAGCCCCCCCGGGTGGGGGGTGGGGGTCTCTACCCCACACACACAC
>NZ_JBHWGV010000198.1:4440-9913 GCF_042732955.1 Kitasatospora sp. NPDC059747
CGGGCCGTGGGGGCGGGGGCGGGGCGGAGCGCCGTCGACCGCCCGTACCGCGCCGCGGGGGGCCGGGGGCGGCCGGGGGCGCGGGGCCGGGGCCCCGGGCCCTGGACGGGATCACGTGGCGGGGAGGCCGTTCACCATCTCCCGGAAGCGGGTGGACGGCCGCATCATGCCGTTGTCGCCGACGTTCAGGTTCTCCAGCCAGCCGTCCCGGTACCAGAAGACCGAGGAGGTCAGCGGGGCCGGGTCGTTGATCTGGAGCTGCTTCGACAGGTCGATCATGAACCGGATCGCGTTCAGGGACGACCCGCTGCGGATCGGCGCCGCGCAGAACCCGTTGTTCGTCGGCAGGGTGACCAGCGCGCCGTGGGGCAGCTCCGCCCCGCCCAGGGCGTTCTCCAGGCGCAGTGCCTGGGCTGCGCCGGGCCACGCCCCCGTCCCGTTGACCGCGTGGAGGACGTCGCCGTTCGTCGCGTTGAAGGACTGCCGGTTGAGCTGCTCGGTGGCCAGGTTGGCGAAGGCCCGCTCCCAGAGCTCGGCCCGGCTGATGCTCCACTGGTCGGCGGCGTGCTCGGCTATCGACAGGGCGTCGGTCCGCCCGCCCCGCTTCCCGCCGTCGACGCACAGGACGACCGACAGCTCGTCGTCGACCGGCCGGGCCACGGGGTCGGGGCCCAGGGTGCGGGTGGGGGCGAACAGCAGCCGCAGCCGGTCCCGGACCTCGAAGACCGAGATCTCGGCCAGCGCCTTGCACGGGCCGTGCTGGTCGCACAGCGGCTTCGGAAGGTTCTTGCGGTTGCCGAAGAGCGGCATGGGTGGCTCCCCCGGTCGATGCGGTATCCGGACCAAGGGCACAGCATCCCACGGGAGTTCACCGCCGCACGGCGGATCTTCCGATTTCCGGACGGTGCACCGGCCAGCCGCCTGCGCTCACCTGGTGATGTCACCGTCCGGCACGTCCCGGACGGTGACGGCCTTGCGCGGCTGTCCCAGGAGCTTGGCCACGACGTCGCCGATCCCCTTGGCGTCGCCCGTCGGTTCGGGGGCCGACCCGTCGGTGTACTGCTCGATGGCCTTCTCGAAGTACGAGGGGTTCCAGGCCCCGACGGCTCCGCTGACGTCGACGGCCCGCACCGGCCGGCCGCCGACGGCACGCCTGATGGCCGGAAGGATCTCGTCCGAACGGTACTTGCCCGGCACCTGGAACAGGCTCGCGTGGCCGCCGACCTTGCCGCCGTCCCGCAGGTACACGGTGACGACCAGGCAGCTGGTCACCGACGGGTAGAGGATCGTGCCCTTCGGGCCCACCTCGGCGACCTTGCCCTCGGTGATCGAGACGCCGGCCGCCGCCGGCTGCGCGGCCCCGGGCGCACCGACCACCGCGCCGTGCGTGGCCGGGCCGGTGGCCGCCACCGCGTCGCCGCCGCCTGTCGCGCAGGTCGCCAGCACCAGCGCCGCGCCGACGGCCAGGCCGACCTTGCTGACGTACCGCTCGGACACCACGAACTCCATGACCCCACACCTCAGGAAACCGGTCTGCGTGCACCCGCGGGCACGGGCAGCGTCACATGCTCCCGAGTACGAACGGTCCCGTCAACTCGCGGGAGTGTGACGACTCGCAGGAGCGGCGGCCGACAGCACGTCGAGCTCGTGGCCGATCGCCTCGCGGAGGACGTCGTGCTCGGGGCCGAGCGCGCTCGCGGGATCGCGCCAGTTGTCCCGGGGATAGAGCCACACCGGGAGGCCGACGAGTGCCGGGCTCTCCCACTCGAACCGGGGCCACACGTGCGCGTGCAGGAAGCCGTCGGTGTTGCCGAGGATCTCCAGGTTCACGCGCCGGAACTCCGGGTCCAGACGCCGGCAGGCCCGCTCCACGGCCTCGCCCAGCCGGTCCATGTCCGCCAGGAAGGCCGTCCGCTTGGTCCGCGGCAGCTCGGACAGGCGCTGCACCTCGGGTTCGTCCACCAGGAGGACCGAATACCCCGGCAGGAACTGTACGTCGCCGATCACCGCGAAGCCGGCGTCAAGTCGCCGGAGCACCGTGGGATTCGCGCCTTTCAGGGCGCTGCCGATCCTGTCGTCCCGCCAGTCTTCAACCATGACAGCGCACCCTACACACGTGTGGCCGGGCAGGCGGCCGATCGCGCACGATGACGGTCGCTCCTCACCCGAAACGTCCCGCTCGGGCGGCGTTGATCGGATGTCAACGCGCGGCTGATCTACTGCGAGCAGTACTGCGCGGGGCCTGCTCCCCGCAATCACACGACAGCTCGTTGGGGTTCGAACATGAACAGCACGTCCGTCCGTCCGCCCACGGTGCTCCCGGTGCTGGAGACCGCTCTCGTCCGACTGCGGGACCACCGCGCCGACGACGTCGACGCCATGCGTTCGGTCTGGGGCGACGCGGACGGCATGCGGCACCTCTCGACCGGCGTCATGGACGACACCCGGATCCGGCGCAAGCTCGGCCAGGCCGTGGCGAGCGCCGCCGAAGTGCCGCGCCGTCAGTACCAGTTGGCCGCCTGCCTGCAGGGCGAGGACCGGCCCGTCGGCGGCATCAGCCTCGCCGTCGAGGACGCCACCACCGGCTACGCCGGCGTCCTCACGATGGCCCGGCACCTGCGCGGCACCGGATGCGCCACCGACATCGGCTGGCTCATGCTCAAACTCGCCTTCGCCGACCTCGGCCTCGGCCGGGTGTGGAGCATGACGTCGCTGGAGAACGCCGACGCCGTCCGCGCGATCACGCGCTTCGGCTTCAGCCCCATCGGCGAGACCGAGCGCTACTTCCCCGAGGCCGACGTCACCATGCGCCTGGTGGTCATGGAGGTCCTCGCGGACACCTGGCGCGCCATGCCCGTCCCGGCCGGCCCCCGTCCCGGCATCGGCTGACTGCGGCCGGTCGCGGTCCGGACCGGGAAGGCCCGTTGACGTGCCCGCCTCCGGGCCATCGCGTCCATGGCGGCTTCTTCGAGCGGCAGGACTCAGACCAGCCCGTGCTGCCAGGCGCGGGCGGCGACCTCGACGCGGTTGCGGGCGCCGAGCTTGCGCTGGCTGTTGGCGAGGTGCGTCTTCACCGTGGAGAGGGTCACGTGGAGGGCGGCCGCGACCTCGTCGTTGGTCAGGCCCTTCGCGACCATGGCGACGACGTCCTGCTCGCGAGGGGTGAGCGGCTCGAACGGCGGCGGAGCCACGGGCCCCGGCCGCTCACCGGCCATGTGCCGCAGCAGCCGGACGGTGACGGACGGGGAGATGAGCGAGTCGCCGACGGCGGCCGCGCGGACGGCCTCGATGAGCAGGGCCGGCGAGCAGTCCTTGAGGACGAAGCCGCACGCGCCGTTGTGCAGCGCGCGGTGGACGTACTCGTCGAGGTCGAAGGTGGTGGCGATGACCACCTTGAGCGGTCGTGCGGCGTCCGGGCCGGCCAGGAGGCGGGTGGCTTCGAGCCCGTCCATGCCCGGCATCCGGATGTCGAGCAGGCAGACGTCGGGGCGCAGCCTGCGGGCCTCGGCGACGGCCGTCGTGCCGTCCGCGGCCTCGGCGACGACCTCGATGTCGGGCTGGGAGTCGAGGATCATCCGGTACGCGGCGCGCAGGGTGGACTGGTCGTCGGCGAGGAGGACGCGGATGGTCATGCCGGTCATCCTGCCAGGTGTGCCGGGGGGCGATCGGGCGTGCCGCGGCGGAGCGGGATGTCGGCGGCGACCTGCCAGCCGCCGACCGGCCCGGGTCCCGCGGTCAGGTGTCCGCCGAGCGCGTGGACGCGTTCGTGCAGCCCGAGGATGCCGAACCCGCCGCCGCGCCGGTCCGCCGACGGGCCCGCCGGGGGCTGGTCGGCGTCGTCCTGGACGCAGACGGTGAGCACGCCGGGGTCGTTGGCGGACAGGCGTACGTCGATGGTCACCGTCTCGGCCCGGGCGGCGTGCTTGCGGATGTTGGTGAGCGCCTCCCGGACGATGTGGTGGACGGTGGAGGCGATGTGGTCGGCCGGGGGGTCCGTTTCGAGCCGGGGGTCGACGGTGAGGTCGACGGCGGGGCCGGCCGCGCGGAGGGATCCGGCCAGGCCGTGGAGCGCTTGCAGGCCCTCGGGGGCGTGGAGCGGGGGCCGGCGGTCCGGCCGGCGCAGCAGGTCGACCATGGCCCGCATGGAGCCGGTGGCCTGCGCAGCGGCGTCCTCGATGTTCGCCAGCGCCTGGTCGAGCACCTCCGCTGTCGGGGGGTGCCCGGAGGCCGTGATGAAGCGCACCGCCTTGACCTGTGCGGTGATGGCGGTGACGTGGTGTCCGACGAAGTCGTGCAACTCGCGGGCGAATTCGAGGCGTTGGTCGTTCAGACGGGTGTTCTTCTCCCGCTCTCGAGTGGCGTCGAGGAGGCGCAGGTACAGGCCGAGGACGACCACCACGGGTGCGGCGAGCAGCAGGACCGGCCCGGCGTAGCCGGCCACGTGGGTGAGCTGGGATCCGGGCAGCCGCAGGAGGAGCAGCGGGGTCGCCAGCCAGGCGGCGGTGGCGAGCGGGAGCATACGTGTGAGCGGCTCGTACCGGACCGTGCGGGTGACGAGGAGCAGCAGCACGCACATCTCGACGACGCCGAAGGTGTGCTCGGGGCGGTGCCGCAGCTGGCTCGTGGCGAGGGACAGAGCGGCGGAGGCGGCGACCGCGGCCCACCCGGCGCGCAGGAGGCGGCGGGGCGGCGAGAGCAGCGCGACGAGGCACAGCAGGCCGGTGGCGACCGTGGCGACGGTGGTGGGCGGGAAGCCGGTGTCGAGCGCCTCGGTGACGATCGCGGCCACGGCCAGGACCACGACACCGACGGTGGCACCGATGGCGGGGCCGCTGCGGGTGGAGGCCCACGAGGCGAGGTCGGCGCGTGTCGGGAGGGGGATCATGACGATCAACCGTACGCGGCTGCACAGGTCCGGCGCCTCCACCGTTTGACCGAGGCGGATGCCCGGGCGGTCGGCCGGACGGCTGTTACGGGCGGGCGGACAGCGCGGACAGGATCGGTGACGTCGATCTGCCGTCCGCCCCGGGGACTTCGGAGTTCCATGTCTCGCACACCCGTCTCTTGCACACCCATGCCTCGCAAGCCCGTCCTCCGTCAACCCGTCTTCCGCAAACCCATGCTTCGCGCAGCCTGGCGCACCGTCCGCGCCCACAAGTCCCGCATGGGGCTGACCGCGCTGGCCGTCGCGGTCGGCGTCGCCTTCGTCACGGGGATCCTGCTGGTCACCGCCACCGTGTCCGACGCCCTCACCGGGGCCTCCCGGCAGACGTACGCGCACACCGACGTGGTCGTCCGCCCGGACACCGGAAGCGTCGGCGCAGCGTCCGACCTGGGCGAGGCCGAGCTGCAGCGGGTGCGGGGCCTTCCCGAGACGGGCCGGGTCATCCCGGCCGTCTCCGGGTACACGGCGCTCGGCTGCCCGGACGGCCGTTCCGCCGCCCGCCGGGGCCCGGCCGTCGGGGCGGGGTGC
>NZ_JBHWGV010000199.1:0-9886 GCF_042732955.1 Kitasatospora sp. NPDC059747
TCTCTAGTCTGCCCACCCCCCCCCCCACCCACCAACACCACAACCCCCACCACCTCGGGTCTTTGTGTTGTTCCCTCCCCTCCCTTCTTAAACCCCCCGAGCCACGGCCCCGACGCGTCGGTCACCAGCCGAAGGCGCCCGGCCCACCCCTGAACGGGCCGGTGATCTCCGGCGAGACCGGTGCCTTCGCGGGGCGGGCCGGCGGTAGCCGCAAGCCCGAGCCCGTCGACCACCATCGCTTCCCGAGAGCCATCCGCGCCGCCTGGCGCTACGAATACCCGGTGTACCGCGCACCCGGAAGCGAACGGAAGGACCCATGCCGCGCCCGTGCGAGCACCTGCGGATCCACCAGCGGCCCGCCATGCCCGACGCCGGGGTGCTCCTGCTGCCGGGCGGCCGCTCGGACGGCCTCGCGCCGCCTCGCCGCACGAACCTCCCGGCCCTGCGCATGCTCCTGTTCGCCAGAGCCCTGCGCCGCCCCCTCCCCCGTGCCGTCGTCGCGTCCGTCCGCTACCGCCACCACGGCTGGAACGGGTCCCGCGCCGATCCCGTGGCCGACGCACAGGCCGCGATGGACGCGCTCGAAACACTCGCTCCGGACGCTCCGCTGCTGCTGGTCGGCCACTCCATGGGAGCCAGGGCCGCCGTGGCGGCGGCCGGCCGTCCTCCGGTCGTCGGGGTCGTCGCGCTGGCCCCGTGGTGCCCGCCAGGAGATCCGGTGGACCAGCTGAAGGGCCGGCGGGTGCTCCTCCTGCACGACCGGTCCGACCGCGTCACCTCGGCCGCCCTGGCATGGGAGTTCGCCCGCCGGGCTGCCGACGCGGGGGCCGTCGTCGAGGCCGTCCCCATGGCCCGGGGCGGTCACACGATGCTGCGCGGCGCAGGCGAATGGCACCGGCTGACCGCGGAGTTCGCGTCCGCGGTCCTGGACGTCACCGAGAACGCCTACCCGGCGCAGGACGCCGAATAGCGAGACCGGCCGGATCTGCTCCCCCGGGCGACGCGGCTCCAAGCCCGTTCCGTCGACGACAGCGACGGCACGCGGCCGGCGCTGTGACCCGGCGCACCTTGACGCGGGGAGCCCGCGCGCGGTGCGATGCCCGGAACACCCATGGGAGGAACTCCGCATGACCAGTGCCGGCCCCGAATCCGTCTCCGTCCGGACGGAGATCGCCGCCACGCCGGACACCGTCTGGGCCGCGGTCGCCGATGTGACGCGCATGGGCGAGTGGAGCCCCGAGTGCACCGGTGCCGCGTGGCGCGGCAGCCCGGCCGCTCCGGTGCCGGGCGCGCGCTTCCAGGGGCACAACCGCAAGGGCGGCATCCGCTGGAACACCGTCTGCCGGGTCGTGGAGGCCGAGCCGGGGCGCGTCTTCGCCTGGGACGTCGACTTCGGGCCGATCGCGGTCGCCCGCTGGGGATTCCGGCTCACCCGGAGCGAGGCGGACGGCGGCGTGACGGTGGTGGAGCAGTTCTGGCAGGACCGCCGCAACCGGGTCAGCGCCTGGACGACGGAGACCGTGCTGCGCACCGGTGACCGCGCGGAGTGGAACCGCCGGAACATGACGGTGACGCTCGCCGCGCTGAAGCGCTCGCTGGAGGCCGGCCCGACGGCAAGCGGAACGGACCGCTGAGGCCACCGCCCGAGCCGGTGGCACGCTTTCGCCTCAAGTACCGCTACGGTTGGACCACTTCGCCGGAAGGGGAGAGCGTGCGCCCGTTGACCTTCATCGTTGGGACAGGGCGCAGCGGGTCGACCGCGCTGTCGCGTGTTCTCAACGTCCACCCCGACGTGCTCAGCCTCAACGAGCTGCTCGCGTCCGTCGGCGCCGAGGGAATTCCGGAACGGCCGCTGTCGGGCGCGGAGTTCTGGCAGCTGCTCGCGGACCCGAACCCGGTCTTCGAGAAGATGATCCGCTCGGGCATCCCGCTGCCGGAGTTCCTCTACACGCGGCGGCCCGGGCGGTACTCGGCCGGGGCTCCGGGGATCCCGGCGATCCTGCTGATGGTGCTGCCGCACGTGTCGGACCGTCCGGACGAGCTGTTCGACGACCTCGGACGAACGGTCCGGCGGTGGCCCCCGCGCCCCGCGGCCGACCAGTACCGGGCGTTGTTCGGTGAGTTGGGCGACCGTTTCGGCCGTACGGCCGTGGTGGAACGGTCGGGGTACTCGACGGGGTGGATCCCCCGCCTGCGGACGCTCTTCCCGGAGGCCCGGTTCGTCCACCTGGTCCGCTCCGGCCCCGACTGCGCCCTGTCCATGAGCCGGCACCCCGGCTACCGGACGATCCTGCTCCTGCGCGAGATCCTCCGACGCTCCGGTGTCACCGGGTTCTTCGAGCTCACCGAGGAACACGTCCGGGCACTGCCGCCCGACCTCGCCCCGCTGCTCGGCGAACGGTTCGATCCGGCACTGGTGCGGGACCGCGTCATCCCGCTCACCGCGTTCGGCGAGCTGTGGTCCCGCCTGGTCACGGAGGGCGTCGCCCACCTGGCGGCCGTGCCCCCGTCCATGCGGACCACGCTGGTCTACGAGGACCTACTGGACGCCCCCGACCAGGAGCTGTCCCGCCTGGCCGAGTTCATCGGCGTGGACCCGGTCGCCGACTGGCTGACCACCGCGCGGAGCATGCTCGACGGCAGCCGCCGGGGCGCGTCCGGACGGCTGTCCCCCGAGGAGCGGCACGCGCTCCGGGATAGCTGCGCCGAAGGGCAGCTGTCCCTGGGGCTGCGCGCGGAGTGAGCTCGGGCCCGGCGCGGCCCGTCGGAGACACGGAAGCCGGCAAGACGGTGACCCAAGCGATCTCCATAGCCGGCCGTCCACATGGACGCCCAGGGCCTCCTCACAGCGCCGAGAGCCCCGCCTCCCGCAGGAAGCCGGTCGGGGCCGGCCGGAGCCTCACCGCGGGGTGCAGGTCCGGCTCCAGGGCGGCCAGCACCTCGGCCGCCGGGTAGCCGAACAGGTCGACGTCCTGGAGGACCACCGGCACGGCGGAGGGTGCCGTCGGCGCGGGGTCGTGCCGCTGGACGTAGACGGACGCCAGCCCGTCCACGTCCCGCCCGGTGCGGCCCGACCGGTCGACGACGTCCCCGAAGGCGAGGAGCTCCAAGCCCTCGTAGCGGGCCGAGAAGGCCCAACCGGCCTGGCAGACCCAGTACTCGTGCACATCCGCCAGGGTCGCGACGGCCCACTGCGCCTCGCGCTCGGACATGCCGAACCGCAGCGCACCCGCCCCGCGGGGCAACACGAGACCGGTCTCCGGCAGCAGCTCGAACATCCCCCGATCCTGGCCCGGACTCCCCCGGCCGCGCAACGCGGTATCGGCGGGCACACCTACCCGAGCCTCACGGTCCTCAGCCTCAACCCCGGCGCATAGCAGGCACCGAGAAGAACAACGCCCCCACCGAACAGCTGCCGCTGGAGGGCCAAGCCGGCATCCGCCGCGAACAGGGCCAGGCCCCCCTGCGGTGGGCAGTCGCCCTCCCCGTAAAGTTAGCTGAGGCACACCTAAGCTACGCAAGCCGTCCCCCTTCTCCACACACCGGGCTCGGGCGGGCCGGTCGGCTCCCGGGATGTGCCGACCGGACGCATCGGAAGAGGGGGAGAGATGGCGAGGGACCGCCAGGAGGCCAGGCGCCCGCACGGGGAGCTCGTCGCGGACGTGATGGCGGTGCTGTGGGCGGCCGACGAGCCGCTGACCGCTCAGCAGGTCAAGGGCGCCCTGCGGCAGGACCTCGCCCGTACGACGGTGGCGACGATCCTGACCCGCCTGCACGAGAAGGGAACCCTGGCCCGCACCCGGCCGGGGCGGTCCTTCGCTTACGCGCCCGTCGCCGACGCCGCCGGTCTGGCGGCCGGCCGGATGCGCCGGGAGCTGGAGAAGGAGCCGCACCGGGACCTCGTGCTGAAGCGGTTCGTGTCCTCGCTCTCCGCCGACGACGGGGACGCCCTGCGTCGCTTCCTCCTCGAAGCGGAGACCGAACGGCCCCCGGCCCTGGAGGGCGCGGTGGAACCGGAGGGCGGGGCATGACACTTGTCCTGCTGACGGTCGCCCTCGCCGTCGCCCTCCCGTGGGCAGCGGTACCCGCAGCACGCCGCCTGGCCGGGCTGCTCCCTCCCCGCGAGGCCTCCTTCGCGCTCACCGGAACGGCGGTGCTGCTCGCGGGTGGCACGGTCGCGGCGCTGATCAGCCTCTTCCACGTGCCGTTCCTCGCGGGGCTGGAGCGACTTCCGCTCGCCCGCGTGGTCGCGCAGTGGCCTGCGGTGGTGCCGGTCTCCTGCGTCGCCGGGGTGCTGCTCACCGCGCAGGTGGTCCGGGTTTCGCTGGCCGCGCGTCGGCATCGCGCGCTGCTGTCGCGCGCGTGGAGGCTGACCGGCGAGGGGACGGCAGACGGAGACCTCCTCGTCCTGCCGGGCGAGGAAGCGGAGGCCTTCGCCCTGCCCCGCCACCGCGGGCACGCCGGCCGCGTCGTCGTGACGGAGGGCATGCTCAGGGCCCTGCGACCGTCGGAGCGCGCGGTGCTGCTCGCGCACGAACGGGCCCATCTCAGCGGGCGGCACCATCTGCTCTCGGGCATCGCCGACCTCGCCGCCGCCGTGCATCCGGCCCTGGGGCGGCTGGGCAGCGCCCTGGAGTTCCACCTGGAGCGGTGGGCGGACGAGGCCGCCGCCCGTGTGGTGGACGACCGGCGGACCGCCGCGACTGCCATCGCCCGTGCCGCACTGGCCGCCTCCGCCGCTCCCGGACGGCACGGCGAGGGTTTCCTCTCCGTGAGCACGGGACCGGTGCCCCGGCGAGTGGAAGCACTCCTGGGGCCTGAGCCCGCCGGGCCGAAGGGGCGCGGGCCGCGCGCGGTCGCCGCCGCGCTCGTCACCGTGGTGCTGGTCTCGGCCCTGCTGGCGATGGGCCTCGCCTACAACCTGCACGAGCACGTGGAGCACGTGGCGGAGATGGTCACCGGCCGATCGCGGCAGTGACGACATCGATGTAGACCAACCATCGGAAGCGTGGGTATGGTGAGCCTCGACTTACCTCTTCGGCGCCCGGAGCGTCGCGCTCTTCCGATGATGGGGACATGGTGTGTACGACGGGCGGAACGAATCGTCGAGTCCGTTCGAGCAGACCGTCTACCTCCTCTCGGAGACCGGCAAGGCCGTCGACCGCCTGCTGACGGCGGGGCTGGCACGACGAGGGTTGTCCCCGGTCCACCACGCGCTGCTGTCGGCGCTGGCCCGGCTGGGGCCGCACGGCCGCCATGACCTCACCGCCCGCGTGACGGCACCCGCGCCCGAGGTGGACCAGGCACTTGAGGACCTCCTGTCGGCACACCTGCTGCAGTCGATGGTCGTCCACGTCGGCGGGCGACAGGAGGTGCTGACGGTCACCGCGTCGGGCCGGGCCGCACTGGACGTGCTCCACACCGATGCGTCGGCCGTGCAGGAGGACCTGCTGGCGTCCCTGACGAAGGGGCAGCGCGTCGAGCTCAACTCCCTGCTCCGGCGGGTGCGCGCCACTGTCGCCCGTGGCACTGGCCGGCGGCCGGACCCCCAGGGGGAGGGCGGATGGACGCTGACCCCGGGGCCCCGCCGGAGCTGGACCCCGGTGCGTGAAGGCGCGGGTGCCACCGACGAACCAGACGCCGCCGAGGCCGGTTAGATCCGACCCAGGTAGATCCGGCCCAGGTAGATCCGGCCCAGGTAGATCCGGCCCAGGTAGATCCGGCCCGGGACACCGGGCCGGCTGCGGCGGGGTTCGTGAGCCCCGGCATCAGCGGCCGGGCGCGTTCACCTCCGCACCGGGCTCGGGGCCGGCCGGTTGTCCGTGAGCAACGCTCCGTCGGAGCCCCCGAGGGTGAGGACGGCGTCGGCGTGGGCCGCCACCATCGGCAGGTCGTGGCTGACGAGGACGACGGCGAGGCCCCGGCCGTCGCGCAGGTCGCGCAGGAGGTCCATGATGCCGTCGGCGGTGTCGGCGTCGAGGGCGGACGTGATCTCGTCACAGAGCAGGACGTCGGGTTCGGCGGCCAGCGCGCGGGCGATGGAGACGCGCTGGCGCTGCCCGCCGGAGAGTTCGTGGGGGTACCGGGCGGCGTGGTCGGGTGCGAGGCCCACCGCGGTGAGCAGTGCGGCGACGCGATCCCCGCGGCTGTCGGCGGGCGCGGCGAAGTGGAGCTTCAGCGGGCGCGCGAGGGTGGCGCCGACGGTGTGGGCGGGGTTGAGGGCGCCGAGCGGGTCCTGGGGGACGAGTTGGATGCGGCGGCGCTGGTCCCGGCCGCGGCGCCGGTAGGTGGCGGCCAGGTGTTCACCGCCGAGGGAGATTCGGCCTGCCTCGGGGCGGTGGAGGCCTGCGAGGGTGCGCAGCAGCGTGGTCTTGCCGCACCCCGACGGGCCGGTGATCCCGGTCAACGTGCCGGTCCGCAGGGTGAGGTCGAGACCGGTGAGGACCCGGCGGCGGCTGCGACCGGTGCCGACGTGGGCGTCGAGCGCCGTCACCTCGACGACCGGCACCGTGTCCGCGGAAGCGCGAGCCCGTGCGGGCGCCGGCGGCGTTGCCGGTGTCCTCGGGGTCGTTGCCGGACGTTCGGGCCGCAGGACGAGGACGTCGTCGGCACAGCGGGCCACGAAGTCCGGGTCGTGGCTGGTGAAGGCGATGGCGATGGCGTCGCCGGCGGCGATGGCGCGCAGGAGGTCGGCGATGTCGTCGCGCAGGGCGGCGTCGAGGCCGGCGGTGGGTTCGTCGAGGAGGAGGACGGCGGGCTGTCGGGCGAGCGCGCGGGCGAGGGCGACGCGTCGCTGCTGGCCGCCGGAGAGGTTCCCGGTTCGCCGGTGTTCGAGGCCTTCGCCGGCCGGCAGGTGGACCGCGCGCAGCAGGTCCGGCACGGAGGTGCCGCGGCGGTCGGTGGCGGTCTCGGTGACGAGGTGTGCGACGCGCATGCGGGGGTTGAGTGCGGAGCCCGGGTCCTGGCCGACGAAGGCGAGCTTGTGGCGGCGGAGGTCTCGCAGGTCCTCGGGCGGGAGGGCGAGGATGTCGTGGCCGAGGACCGTGAGGGTTCCGGCGGCGACGTGGGCGCCCGGCGGGAGTGCTCCGGCGAGGGCGCGCAGGAGGGTGGTCTTGCCGGCGCCGGAGGGTCCGGTGATCGCGGTGACGTGGCCCGGGGTGAGGGTGAGGGTGGCGTCGGTGAGCAGCGGAGTGCCGTCGAGGGTGATGGACAGCGCGGCAGCGTGGGCGGCGGTGGTGCTCACAGCGGGGTCTCCGGGGTGGGCCGGGCGGGGGCGAGGGCTTCGGCGGCGAGGTTGACGCTGATGGCGAGCAGGCCGATGGCCAGGCAGGGGGCGCCGACGGCCCAGGGGTTGAGGGTGAGGCCGGCCGCGTTCTCGCGGATCATCAACGCCCAGTCGGCTTCCGGGGGTTGGGGTCCGAGTTGGAGGAAGGCGGCGACGGAGACGATGTAGACGCCTTCGACGAAGCGCAGGCCGAACAGGGCGAGGACGGTGGAGCGCAGGTTGGGCAGGACCTCGCGCACGGTCAGGTGCCACAGGTTCTCGCCGCCTGCGGCTGCCGCTTCGACGTAGCCGGTGGTGGCGATCGGGGCGGCCGCGGCGGCGACGATGCGTACGGCATAGGGGATGCCGAGCAGGGTGGCGGCGGCCGCGACGGCGAGGCGGCCGCCGGCCGGCCAGGCGAGGGCGACGAGCATGATGGCCAGGACGGAAGGGAGGAGGATCGTCAGGTCGGCGGCGCGTTCGATCCACCGGCCCAGGGTGGGGCGCAGGGCGGCGGCGATGCCGATGGCGGTGGCGGCCGCGGTGACGACCAGGGCGATGGCCAGGGCGGTGGCGATCAGGGGTGCACCGCCGGTGAGGAGGCGGCTGAGGACGTCCCGGCCGAGCTGGTCGCCGCCGAGCGGTGCGTCGCCGCCCGCTCCGGCGTAGGGGAAGGTGACCGGGGTGTCGATCGGGTGCGGGGCGAGGAGCGGCCCGGCGAGCGCGAGGACGACGAGAACGAGTGCGGGCACGGCACGCGCGAGGACACGTCGCTTCCGGCGGATGGGCGCGGTGGCCGGGGTCGTGGTCGTGGTCGGGAAGGTCATCGGCGCTCGTCTCCGAGGGCGGTGGTGCGGACGAGGTCGGCGAGCAGCAGGAGCAGGCTGACGGCGGCGCCGGCGGCGGCCACCACCCCGGCGACGAGCGGGGTGTCGCGGTCGGTGATGGCTCCGGCCAGGACGGCGCCGATGCCGGGGTAGTTGAAGAGGGTCTCGACGACGACGGTGCCGCCGAGCAGCATGCCGGCGGACGTGGCGATGCCCACGGCGATCGCGGGCAGGGCGCCGGGGAGCATGTGGCGGCCGAGGACGCGTCGGCGCGGCAGGCCGTCGAGGATCGCGGCCTGGACGTGCGGCAGGGCGGCCTGGTCGGCGAGCGCTCCGCGCACGATGCGGGTGTTCCAGCCGATCTGGGGGACCGCCAGGGAGAGCAGCGGCAGGACGGTCATCGTCCAGGACTCGGGGCTGCCGTCCGGGCCGGTGAGCGTGACGGCCGGCAGCCAGCCGGTCCACTGGGACAGCAGCAGGAGCAGGCCGACCGAGACGACGAACTCCGGCAGGGCGAACGCGGCGGTGGACAGCGCGTCGACGGCCCGGTCGGTGCGCCCGCCCGGGCGCAGCGCGGACCAACCGCCGAGGGCGAGCGCGCCCACGGTGCTGAGGACCAGCGCGAGGCCGCCGAGCAGGAGGGTGTTGGGGAACGGGCCGGCCAGGACGTCGGTGACGTGCCGGCCGCGTGCGGTGGTGCCGAGGTCGCCGGTGGGCAGGCCGGTCATCCAGTCCCAGAACCGCTGCGCTACCGGGCGGTCGAGCCCGAGGGCGGCGCGGCGGGCGGCGAGGTCGGCGGCGGTGACACCCCGGTCCGAGGTCGCGCCCGCGGCGTCGCCCGGCAGGAGTTCGACGGCGGCGAAGACGGCGGCGAGCAGGACGACGAGCAGGACCAGGCGCCGCAGGGCCTGCCGGGCGACCCGGCCCGCACCGGGGAGGGTGCGGGCCGGGTGGCTCCGGGACGCTCGCGCGTCCGCGGGGTGAAGGGTGGTCAACGCGCCAGCCAGGTCTTCTCGAGCTGGACCCGGCCGTAGCCGGGGAGCTTGGGCAGGTCGCGCACGGCCGCTCCGGCGAGGTCGATGCCGTCGGCCATGCCCCACAGCAGGTAGCCGGACTCGGCGAACTCGGTCTCCTGGAGCTGGTGGAGGAGCTTGTCGCGCTCGGCGGCGTCGGCGGTGCCCATGGCCTTGCGGTAGGTCTCGTCGAAGGCGGGCTCGTTCCAGCCGGACTCGTTCTGGCCGGCGTCGGAGAGCATCGTCTTGGAGGCGAAGAAGACGACGGAGTCGTTGGTGCCCCAGTAGGTGGTGTAGAGCGTGCCCTTGAGCCAGGTGGCGTCCCAGAACACCTTGGAGTCCTGCTTCACGACGTTGATCTTCACCCCGGCCTCGCGGGCCTGGGTGGCGAACAGGGTCGCGGACTCGGCGAGGCCGGCGATGTCCTCGGTGGTGATCAGGTCGTAGGTCTTGGAGGTGTCGAAGCCGGCGTCGGCGAGCAGCTGCCTGGCCTTGGCGAGGTCGCGGGTGCGCTGCGGGATGTCCTTGGCGAAGGCGGGGTCGCCGGTGCCGAGGATGTCGTTGGCGACGCTGCCGTAGCCGGAGAGGACCTGCTTGACCATGGCGTCGCGGTCGACGGCGAGCCGCAGGGCCTCGCGCACCCCCCCCGCGGCGAACCGGCCCGCGGCGGGGCGCAAGACCATAGGCATCGCCCAGTCGGTTGGGCCGCGCCGGATACCGCCCTCCGTGGGGGCCCCGGCGGGGCGGGCGGGGCCCCGGCCCCCCGGGGGGGGGGGGGGGGG
>NZ_JBHWGV010000200.1:0-9633 GCF_042732955.1 Kitasatospora sp. NPDC059747
GGTTAGGACCGTTGGCAGTCTGAAAATCACCCGTCACGCCCCTCTCCGCGGCCACCCCCTCCGCCACCCCCTCCCGCAGCCCGACCCTCTCGCCTGTGGGGGGATGAGGGGAGGGAGGTGGTAGAGGGGGGTGCGTTGGTGCGGCGGGGAGGGTGTGGGGGTGAGGGGTGGGAGTGGGGGGGTTGGGTGAGGTGGGGTGGGGGTGAGGTGCTCAGGGGGGTGTTGCTGCCTTGGGGATGGTGGGCCATGTCTCTGTGATGAGCGTCCGGAGGTCTGGGGTCCTGAGCTGGGCGAACGTGTTCGCCAGGGTGGCGGTCTCGGGGTGGGCCTTCTGGATGACGGGGTGGGTGGGGCCTGCCCTGCGGATGGTGTCGGCCAGGAAGAGTGCCGTGGCCACCACCGACGCCCAGTGGTCCTCGGTGGGGCCCAGGAGGGGGAGGCCGGTGGTGGGCCGGTGGCCGGTGGCTTCCGCCCAGGGGTCCTCGGCCAGGTAGCGGACCGTTCCGACTCCGGTGAAGCCCGCTGCGGCCGTGCACATCGCGCACGGGCGGTGGCTGCTCCACAGGGTGTGGGTGCCGAGGTTCCAGGTGGTTCTGGCGGCGGCCAGCGCGTTGAGTTCGGCGTGGGCCAGCGGGGTGCCCTGGAGATGGTCCGGGCCGCCCGGGGGGTCGTACGCGCGGTTGCGGCCCTCCGTGACGATCGTGCCGGTCTCGTCGGTGAGCACCGCGCCCACCGGCAGGCCGTCGTCGAGCCAGGCGCGGTGGGCGAGTTCGAGGCAGCGGCGGGCGGCGGGCGGGAGTGCTGCCCAGGCGGTGGCGAAGTCCGGTGGGGTTCCCATGGTGGTGAGGCTAGGCGGCTTCGCGTCGTCCGATCACTCGGTGGATCGCACGAGTTCGGGCACCCGGATCGGCATCAGCATGGAGAAGGTGCCGTCGCGGCCGGGGGTGCGGATCGCCAGCGGGGCGATGGGGCCGCCGAGTTCGAGGACCAGTTGGTCGGGGCGGCCCGCGTCCAGGGCCTCCAGGAGGAAGTTCCGGTTGACCGCCACCCGGAGTTCGCCGGGGGTGGGGTCGGCGTCGGCCGGGGGCACCGCGAGTCGGCCGTCCGGAGTGACGGCGAGGACGGTGACCGCGCAGTCCGCGCCGTCCGGGCCGGACGGCAGGGTGTGGGTGGCGCCGGACTCGACGGCTCCCCGCAGGTCGGCGGCGGGGATGTCGACGCGGTGGAGCGGGTCGAGCCGGGTGAGCGCCCGGTAGTCGGGGTAGTCGAGGTCCGGGGTGGCGCCCTCGATCCGGTGGGCGCCGGTCTCGATGCGTACGAAGCCGCCGCCGAGGGTGAGTTCGGCCTCCGTCGCGTCGGCGAGCAGGGCGCGCAGGGCGTCCGCCAGGGCGGTCGGGACGATCGTGCCGGCCCGTGGCTCGGGCGTGGTCGGCAGGGGCACCTCGGCGAGCGCCATCCGGTAGCGGTCGGTGGCCACCAGGCGCAGCGCGGCGCCGTCCACCTCGAACAGCACCCCGGCGAGGACCGGGAGTTCGGGGTCGGCGCAGACGGCGAAGCGGACCGCGTCCAGGGCGGCGGCCAGCGCGGGGGCCGGGACGGTGAGCCGGAGCTCGGCGGGGGCGGCGGTCATCGGGTTCTCCCTCTGGTCGATCAGCGTGCGGATCAGGGAGAGTTCGCGGCGGGCGTCGGCGAGGCCGTCCTCCAGGCGGCGCAGGTGCGCGTCGACGACGCGATGGGCCGCGCCGGAGCCGGGGGCCGCGCCGAGCACGGCGCGGATCCCGGCCAGCGGCAGGCCGACGCGGCGCAGCCGGGCGAGCAGGCGGGCGTCTGCGAGCTGCCGGGGCCCGTACCAGCGGTAGCCGGTCTGCGGATCGACGTGGGCGGGGGCGAGCACGTCGGCGCCGTCGTAGTAGCGCAGGGTGCCGACGCCCAGACCGGTGGCGCGGGCCAGTTCGCCGATGCTGTGCAGGTCGCTCTCCATGCCGGTCACTGTGGTTCCTCGACCAGGTGGAGGGTCAAGGATTGAGCCGGGTGAGCTTGTGGGGGTTGCGGACGGTCCGCATGGCGGCGATGAGGGGTGCGCCGTCGGGGCCTTCGGCGAACTCGAAGACCGTGACGGAGTCGACGCGGTCGCCCACCGCGAGCAGCAGGCCGGGCTGGCCGTTGACGAGGGCCGGGCGGGCGGTGGCTTCGCCGAGCTGCGTGAGGACGCCGAGGACGAAGCGGGCCACGTTGTCGGCGCCGGTGACGGGGCGCAGTGCGGCGCGCACGACGCCGCCGCCGTCGGTCCACGAGGTGACGTCGGGGGCGAGCAGCTCCAGCATGCGGTTGAGGTCGCCGCCGACGCAGGCCGCGAGGAACTCGTCGGTGGCCCGGCGGCGCAGGTCCGCGGGGGCGTCGTAGCGGGGCCGGCCGGCCTGGACGTGGGCCCTGGCCCGGCTGCCGACCTGGCGGCAGGCCGTCTCGCCGCGGTCGAGGGCCTCGCCGATCTCCTTGTAGGAGAAGCCGAAGACCTCCTTGAGCACGAAGACGGCCCGTTCCAGCGGGGAGAGGCTCTCCAGCAGCACCATGACCGCGAGCGAGACGGTCTCGGCGCGTTCGACGCCCTCGGTCGCGTCCGGCTCGCCGACGAGGGGTTCGGGCAGCCACGGCCCGACGTAGGACTCGCGGCGGACGGCGGCCGAGTCGAGCCGGTTGAGGGCGAGGTTGGTGACCGTCCGGGCGAGGTAGCCGGCCGGGTTGGCGACCGGGCCGGTGACCTGGCTCCAGCGCAGCCAGGTGTCCTGGACCAGGTCCTCGGCGTCGGCGACACTGCCGAGCATCCGGTAGGCGATGCCGAAGATCATCCGCCGGTGCGCTTCGAAGTCGGCGAGGCCGGGGTGTTCGAGGGTTTCGGTCACCTTCGCAGGGTAGCCGCCGGTCAGGCGCGGAACGCGTCGTAGGCCGGGGCGAGCACGGCGGCGAGGTCGCGTCCGCGCACGGTGATGCCGGACGGGCCCAGGCGGCGGAGGGACGGTTCGTCCGTGTCCCGGTCGTCCTCGGCTCTCAGGGTGAAGTCGCCGCGCCAGTAGGCGGCGACGTTCACGACGGGGTCGGGTTCGGTCATGCTTCCTCCTCGGCCACCGCGTCGTCGCGGGTGAGTTCGACCAGTTCGCGCAGCGCGTCGGCGGGCAGGTCGGTGAGCCAGTGCTCGCCCTCCCCGACCACGGTGTCGGCCAACGCGCGCTTGGTGGTGAGGAGTTCGTCGATGCGCTCCTCGACCGTGCCGACGCACACCAGCCGGCGCACCTGGACGTCCCGGCGCTGGCCGATCCGGAACGCGCGGTCGGTGGCCTGCTGCTCGACCGCCGGGTTCCACCAGCGGTCGAGGTGGATCACCTGATTGGCGGCGGTCAGGTTGAGCCCGGTGCCGCCGGCCCGTAGGGAGAGGATGAACACCCGTGGCCCGTCCGGGGATTGGAAGCGTTCGACGAGCTCCTCGCGGCGGGCCCGGGAGAGTCCGCCGTGCAGGTAGAGCACCTCCTCGCCGAGCCGCCGGGCCAGGTACGGGCGGAGCATCGCGCCGAACTCGGCGTACTGAGTGAAGACCAGGGTGCGGTCGCCCTCGGCGAGGGCCTCTTCGAGGAGCTCGGCCAGCCGGGCCACCTTGCCCGAGCGCCCGCCCAACGCCGAACCGTCGTGCAGCAGTTGGGCCGGGTGGTTGCACACCTGCTTGAGCTTGCCGATCGCGGCGAGCACCGTGCCGCGGCGCTCCACGCCCCGGATGCCCTCGACCCGGCGCAGCAGGTCGGCCACCACCGCCTGGTAGAGGCCGGCCTGCTCGGCGGTGAGGTTGCACCAGACGGTCATCTCCTGCTTGGCGGGCAGGTCGACCGCCACCGCCGGGTCGGTCTTGAGCCGGCGCAGGACGAACGGGCTGGTGCGGCGCCGGAGTTCGGCGGTGCGGTCGGGGCTGCGGTGCAGTTCGACGGGGATCGCGTAGCGCTCCTTGAAGCGCTCGGCCGGGCCGAGCAGCCCGGGGTTGGCGAAGTCCAGGACGCCGTGCAGCTCGGACAGCCGGTTCTCCACCGGGGTGCCGGTGAGGGCGATCCGGTGCACGGCGACCGGCAGGGCGCGGATCGCGCGGGCCTGGGCGGTGCCGGCGTTCTTGACGTGCTGGGCCTCGTCGGCCACGACCCGGCGCCAGCGGACCTTCCGCAGGGCGGCGAGGTCGCGCTGGACCAGTCCGTAGGTGGTGATGACGAGGTCCACTTCCCCGACGGCGGCGGCGAGTTCGTCCGGGCCGAGGCGGCCGGAGCCGTGGTGGACGTGGGTGCGCAGGCCGGGGGCGAAGCGCTCGGTCTCGCGCTGCCAGTTCCCGACGAGGGACATCGGGCAGACCAGCAGGGTGGGGGCCGTCGCGCCGTCCGCCTGCTCGGCGGCCAGCAGGGCGAGGGTCTGCACGGTCTTGCCGAGGCCCATGTCGTCGGCCAGGACGGCGCCCAGGCCGAGCCCGGCCATCGCCCGCAGCCAGGCCAACCCCCGCTCCTGGTACGGGCGGAGGGTCGCGCGGAAGTCCGGCGGGAGCGTGGGGGCCGGGGCGGTGGCGGTGCGCCCGGCGAGCAGGTCGCCCAATGGGCCGTCGGCCCGGACGGCGGTGACCGGCAGGCCGGCGACGGTGGCCTCGGGGTCGAGCGCCATCCGCAGCACCTGCGTCGTGGCGATGGCGGTGTCCCGCCGGTGGTCGAGGAAGGCGAGCGCGGCGGCGATCTGCGCCGGGTCGGCCTCCAGCCAGGTGCCCCGCACCCGGACCAACCCCTGCTTGGCGGCGGCCAGTTCGGCGAGCTCCCGCTCGCTGAGCGGATCGCCGTCCGGGCCGAGCGCCGCCTGCCACTGGAACGCGACGACGGCGTCCCGGTCCACCTGGCTCGTGACGGCGAGCGAGCCGGGCGCGGGCGGGGTGGTGACGCGCAGGGCGAGGCCGAGCCGGGGCTTGCGGCGCCACCAGGCCGGGAGCAGCACGCCGAACCCGCTCTCGGCGAGGGCGGGCGCCGCGGTGCGCAGGAAGTCCAGGGCCCCGGCGCGGTCGAGCGGGAGGGCGGACGGGCGGGAGCGGTGGCGCAGCCCGTCCAGCTCCGGCCAGCGGTGGGCGGCGCGGGCGAGTTCGGCGGCCAGGACGTCGGCCGGGTCGTCGGCCTTGCGGGCCAGCGCGGCGCGGGCGGCGCCGCCTTCGTGCAGGTCGGCGGCGCGGACCAGCAGGGACGGCTCGTCGACGGCCTGGAGCAGGAACTCCACTTGCCAGGCGTCGTCGGACGGACGGCCCTCGGGGTCGCCGTCGTCCGGGCCGAGTGGCTCCAGCAGGCGGAAGCAGAGCCGCAGGGCGGGGTCGGTGGGCTCGGCGGCGGCGCACCAGGCGGAGAGCCGGCGGTGCAGGTCGGCCAGGTCCCCCGGGTCGGCGGCGAAGGAGGCGTCCGGGGCGGCGAGGGCCGTCAGCCACTGCTCGGCCGCGCCGGTCGGGGCGTCGCCGCCGCGCAGGAGCGGGGGCGCGGCGGCGAGGGCGGACCTCGCCTCGGCGTCCACGAGGGCGCTCAGCGCGGCGTCGACCAGCGCTTCGCCCGTGACACCGGCGGGCGGCCACTCCCCCAGGCCCACCGGCGGGCAGCCGGCGGCGAGGGCGGCAGCCTCCCGGCGGCCGTCGGCGGTGAGGTCCGGACGCCAGCGGGCCTGCGGGGCGCCGTCCGCCAGGAGCTGCGGCAGCACCCGGCCGCCGCCGACCGTCCGCCAGGCGAGGTCGTGCACGCCGGTGAGCCAGCGCAGCGACGGCCCGTAGACGACGTCGACGCGCCCGAGGCCGGGCAGTTCGGTGCCGGTCACCGCCCAGTGCGGGTCGAAGACCTCGCCCAGCAGCTGGGCCGCCGCCCCGGCGTCGAACAGCAGCGCGGGCACCCGCCACGGCGCGAGCACCGCCGCGCCGCGCACGGGGGTGGCCGGCAGGTCGGGGGACGGCGCGGGCAGGGAGCCGGCGGTCGGCAGCAGCAGGGTGGCCCAGCGCTCGGACGCCAGGCCGGCCAGCCAGCCGAGGCCCGGGCCGATCCCGCCAAGCACGGCGGCCACCTCGGCGGCCGGACTGGCGTAGGGGTGGGCGCGCGGGGCCGTCCGCGCGGGCGCCTCCACGGCCGCGGCCGCGGGGTGGCGGCGGGCGTCCTCGGCCCAGAGCGCCAGCCTGCCGTCCGCGCGCCAGAGCGCGTGCAGGGCGAACATGGGCGGGCCTCTCGGGGGTGGCGGAGCTGCTCGTGGATTGACCGGGGTCGCCCTGGAAGCGTAATCGCGACCACCGACACGGCGAAGTGGTTGAAGTTTGAACGAGGCGGGTCTATGGTGGTTCCAGGAAGAAGTTGAAGCCTAAACAAATGGCTTCGAACCCGAGGAGGAGCCATGGGCCTGTTCAACCGCACCAAGACCGCCGCCACGACCGCCACCGCCGTCGCCGAGGCCCCGACCGGGCCGGACCTCGCCCACCTGACCGGCGACTGGACGGTCGACACCACGCACAGCGAGGTCGGCTTCTCGGTGCGCCACGCGATGGTGACCAACGTCAAGGGCCGCTTCACCGACTACGACGGCAAGCTGCACCTCGACGGCGCCACCCCCGGCAACTCCAGCGCCGAACTGGTGATCAAGGTCGCCAGCATCGACACCAACCAGGCCCAGCGCGACGAGCACCTGCGCACCGGCGACTTCTTCGCCGTCGACACCCACCCGGAGATCCGCTTCCGCAGCACCTCCGCCGAGCGCCTGCGCGGCGACTCCTACCGGATGACCGGCGACCTCACGATCAAGGGCACCACCCGCCCGATCGTCCTCGACCTCGACTACACCGGCAGCGCCACCGACGCCTACGGCGCCGAGCGGGTCGGCTTCGAGGGCACCGCCGTCGTCGACCGCACCGAGTTCGGCCTGACCTACAACGCGGCGCTGGAGACCGGCGGCGTGCTGATCGGCGAGAAGGTCAAGCTCAGCTTCGACATCTCCGCCGTGAAGGCCGCCTGACCAGGACGCCGGCCACGGCCGCGCGACCGGAACCGCACCGCCCCTGCCGCCCCCCGAACGGCAGGGGCGGTGCGTCGTTCCCGCGCACAACGGCCGTGGGGCGCCGGGTCGACCGCACCAGGCCTCAGCCGGGGAGCAGCGCCGCGTCCGGCGACGGCAGCCAGCTGCCCGGCGGGCGGCGCAGCCAGCCCTCGGCCGCGCCGAGCGCGGAGGCCGCACCGGCCAGCGCCGTCAGGCCGGCGTGCCGCAGGCCCGGCCGGTGTACCAGGCTGACCAGGCAGAGCGGCACCGGCTCGACCAGCGGCACGTTCACCGCGCCCGGGATGCGCGGACCGCCGACCGTGGTCAGCATCGCGTCGCCGTGCCGCGCCAGGTAGCGGGCGGTCTCGTCCACGCCCACCGGTGGCACGTACGGGGCGGCCGCCGTCAGGCCGTGCTCGCGCAGCAGGCGGGCGCCGAGGTCGGTCCACTCGGTGGTGGCCGGGTTGCCGGCGCAGATGTCCACGGGGTGCCCGGCCAGGTCGGCCGGGCGCAGCACCGGACGGCCGGCCAGCGGGTGGGTGTCCGCCATCATCACCGAGACGTGCTCCAACCGGACCGGGATCTGGGCGAGTTGACCGCGCAGCGCGGCGGGGAGCCCGGCGAAGCGGCCGAAGGACACGTCCAGCCGGTGGGCGAGCAGCTCGCCGGCGGCCGCCGCGAGGCCGCCGTGGAAGCGGGCCAGCAGCTCGCCCTCCGGGCGGGCGGCGCGGGCCCGGGCGAGCACCCGGTCGGCGGTCAGGTCGGGGCCGGTGACGTCGCTGTTGAGGTCGAGCAGCAGCGGCCGTTCGCCGGCGCCCGCGACGATCTCGTCGTGCAGGGCGAGGAGTTGGCGGGCCTGTGGCAGCAACCTCCGCCCGGCCGGGGTGAGTTCGACGCTGCGCGTGGTGCGGGTGAACAGCGCGTCGCCGAGCAGCCGCTCCAGGGTGCGGACGTCCCGGCTGAGCGCCTGCTGCACCACGTGCAGCAGGCCGGCGGCCCGGCCGAAGTGGAGCGTCTCGGCGGTCGCGACGAAGCCTCGCAGCAGGCGGGGGTGCAGATCGACGGGCATGGCGGCAGATTAACAACACCGTGTTGTGAGTGCGACGGAACAGGTGTTGGACCGCGGACGGGACGCCGGGCGAGGCTGGGGGCAATCCCCCACGACTCCCCAGGAGCCCCATGGCCTCGCGCGCCCTTTTCGCGTCCACCCCCGGCCCGTCCCTCCTCGCCTCGTACCGGCGCCTGTTCGCCGCCCCCGGCGCCGCCGCGTTCACGCTGGCCGGGCTGCTCGGCCGGCTCGCGCTCTCGATGACCGGCGTCTCGCTCGTGGTCCTGATCGCCGAGCGGCGGGGCTCCTACGGCCTGGCCGGCACCGTCGCGGCGGCCGGGCTCGCCACCGGCGCGATCGGGATGCCGCTGATCGGCCGGCTGGTCGACCGCCACGGGCAGGCGCGGGTGGCCGTCCCGGCGGCGCTGTACAACGCCGTGCCGCTGCTCGGCCTGGTGCTCTGCGTCCGCCTCGGCGCGCCCGACTGGACCCTCTACGCGTGCTGGGCGGCCTGCGCCGCCGCACCCAACCTCGGCGGCATGGCCCGTGCCCGCTGGGCGCACCTGCACCGGAACGACCCCGCCGCCCGGCACGTGGCCAACTCCCTCGAACAGGCGCTGGACGAGCTCTGCTTCATGGCCGGGCCGGTCCTCGGCATGCTGCTCTGCACGACCGTCGCGCCCGAGGCGGGGCTGCTCACCGCCGGGACGCTCGGCACCGCCGGCACCCTGCTGTTCGCCGCCCAGCGGCGCACCGAGCCGCCCCTGGCGGCCGGGAGCCCGGCCGCACCCCGTCACGGCTCCCCGCTGCGCACGCCCGGACTGCGCGTCCTCGTGCTGACCTTCCTCGCCACCGGTGCGGTGTTCGGCTCGACGGAGATCACCACGGTCGCGTACGCCGACGCGCTCGGCCACAAGCCGGTCGCGGGCGGGCTGCTGGCCCTCGTGGCGGCCGGATCCTGCGTGGCCGGGCTGCTCTTCGGACTGCTGGCGCCGCGCTCGGCACCGGGCGTGCGCTTCCTGCGCGGGATCGCCACGATGGCGGCGCTGCTGCTCCTGCCGCTCGCCGCCGGGCTGGGCGGGGCCGGGTTCGGCCTGCTCGGGCTCGCACTGTTCGCGGCCGGCACCGGCACCGCGCCGACCATGGTGACGGGCATGACGCTCGTCCAGGAGCTGCTCCCGCAGCGGCAGTTGAACGAGGGCATGGCGGTGGCGGTGTCCGGCATCGTGATCGGCATCTCGGCGGGCGCGGCGATCGCCGGGACGGTCGCCGAGCACGCCCCGCCCGGCACGGGCTACGCGCTGCCAGCCGCTGCGGCCGGGCTCGCCCTGCTGATCGCCCTCGCCGGGCGGCGCCACCTGGCGCGGCCCGGCGGCCGGGCCGAGGCAGCGGAGAATTCCGAACGGACTGTCAGTGCGGCGGGCTAGGGCGTGTCTTTCGGCTCAGGTCAGAGGGCCGCGGCGTCAGGGTGCGTGCATCGCAAGGCGGAGGAGGGAGTCCATGCGGAGCATCCCGAGCAGGATCGCGATGGCGAC
>NZ_JBHWGV010000201.1:0-9518 GCF_042732955.1 Kitasatospora sp. NPDC059747
ACATTCCGAACCCGGAAGCTAAGCCTCACAGCGCCGATGGTACTGCAGGGGGGACCCTGTGGGAGAGTAGGACGCCGCCGAACAATCATTCAAGAGAAGCCCCCGCCGGTAACCGGTCGGGGGCTTCTCTGTTGTAAGGTCATTGTGCATTGTCATCGCACGGTACAGGAGGCCCCCGGGTGGAGGTCCAGGAGACGCGGGTCCAGACCGATCGCGTCCTCACCATCCCCAACTTGCTGAGCATGGGCCGGCTGGTGGGTGTTCCGCTCTTCCTCTGGCTCATTCTCTGGCCGAAGTTCGGCGGGCCGAACAACGACCTCTGGGCGCTGCTCATCCTGGCGCTGAGCGGGGTCAGTGATTACCTGGACGGAAAGCTCGCCCGGCGGTGGGGGCAGGTCAGCCGGGTGGGGCAGTTGCTCGATCCGCTGGCGGACCGGCTCTATGTGCTGTCCACCCTGGTCGGTTTGACGTGGCGTGGGATTCTGCCGCTGTGGGTGACGGGCATCCTGCTGGCCCGTGAGGTCTTTATCGCCGCGCTCCTGCCCATTCTCAACCGGCACGGATACGGGCCGCTCCAGGTGAGTTTCCTGGGGAAGGCCGCGACCTTCAATCTGATGTACGCGTTTCCGCTCCTCCTCCTCGGTAACGGCGACAGCTGGATCGCGCGGCCGGCCGAGGTGGTGAGCTGGGCCTTCATCTGGTGGGGGACGGCGCTGTACTGGTGGGCCGGTATTCTTTACGCCGTTCAGGCGCGGCAGATCGTGCGGGCGAGCGCGAAGGGCTCCGCGTCCACAGTCTGAGACGTGATCTGAGAGAAGTGCCACGGCGCCCCGGTGCGTCGGACGATGCCTTCCGGGTAGATGACCCTCTGGAACGGTTTGATGGGCCTGCAGGTCCAGCACCGCGAAGGAGGACGCACCCGTAATGAAAGCCGTTGTAATGGCAGGGGGCGAAGGCACCCGACTCCGCCCGATGACCTCCAGCATGCCGAAACCGCTGCTTCCGGTGGCCAATAGGCCGATCATGGAGCACGTGCTTCGGCTGCTGAAGCGGCACGGCCTCTCCGACACCGTCGTCACCGTGCAGTTCCTGGCGTCACTGGTCAAGAACTACTTCGGTGACGGTGAGGAACTGGGCATGCACCTCACCTATGCCCACGAGGAGACGCCACTCGGCACTGCGGGGAGTGTGAAGAACGCCGAGGACGCGTTGAAGGACGACTCCTTTCTGGTGATCTCCGGTGACGCGCTGACCGACTTCAACCTCTCCGAATTGATCGACTTTCACCGGAGCAAGGACGCTCTGGTCACCGTCTGTCTCACCAGGGTGCCCAATCCGCTGGAGTTCGGTATCACGATCACCGACGACGACGGACGGGTCGAGCGCTTCCTGGAGAAGCCCACCTGGGGGCAGGTCTTCTCGGACACGGTGAACACCGGTATCTACGTGATGGAGCCAGAGGTCTTCGACTACGTCGCCGCGGGGGAGTCCGTGGACTGGTCGAGCGACGTGTTCCCGCAGCTGCTGAAGGAGGGCAAGCGGGTCTACGGATACGTCGCCGAGGGCTACTGGGAGGACGTGGGCACGCACGAGAGCTACGGCAAGGCCCAGGCGGACGTCCTGGAGGGCAAGGTCGATGTCGAGATCGACGGGTTCGAGATCTCGCCGGGCGTGTGGGTGGCCGAGGGTGCCGAGGTGGACCCGGAGGCGGTGCTGCGCGGGCCGCTCTACATCGGGGACTACGCCAAGGTCGAGGCCGGCGTCGAGATCCGCGAGCACACCGTGCTCGGCAGCAACGTGGTCGTGAAACGGGGCGCCTTCCTGCACCGCGCCGTCGTCCACGACAACGTCTACATCGGGCCGCAGAGCAACCTCCGCGGCTGTGTGGTCGGCAAGAACACGGACGTGATGCGGGCCGCGCGGATCGAGGACGGCTCGGTGATCGGGGACGAGTGCCTGATCGGCGAGGAGTCGATCATCGGGGCCAACGTCCGGGTCTATCCGTTCAAGACGATCGAGGCCGGCGCCGTCGTCAACACCTCGGTCATCTGGGAGTCCCGCGGGCAGGAGCACCTGTTCGGCGTGCGCGGCGTGTCGGGGATCCTCAACGTCGAGATCACCCCGGAGCTCGCCGTCCGGCTGGCCGGCGCCTACGCCACGACCCTGAAGAAGGGGGCCACCGTCACCATTGCGCGTGACCACTCGCGTGGTGCGCGTGCGCTCAAACGGGCGATGATCTCGGCGCTCCAGACGTCCGCGATCGACGTCCGCGACCTGGAGAACGTGCCCATGCCGGTCGCCCGGCAGCACACGGCGCGCGGGAGCGCGGGCGGGATCTTCCTGCGGACCACGCCCGGGGTGCCGGACTCGCTGGACATTCTCTTCTTCGACGAGCGCGGGGCCGACCTCTCCCAGGCCGGACAGCGCAAGCTGGACCGCGTCTACGCGCGCCAGGAGTTCCGGCGGGCGTTCCCCGGTGAGATCGGGGACCTGACCTTCCCGTCCAGTGTCTTCGACTCCTACGCGGGCAACCTGCTGCGGGCCGTCGACACGACGGGGGTCCGCGAGGCCGGGCTGAAGGTGGTCGTGGACACCGCGCACGGCAGTGCGGGGCTCGTCCTGCCGAGCATCCTCGGCCGGCTCGGGGTCGAGGCCCTCACCGTCTCCGGCGGGCTCGACGAGGCGCGGCCGACGGAGGACGCGGAGACGCGGCGGGCCGGGCTGGCCAGGCTCGGCGAGCTGGTGGCGTCGTCCCGGGCGGCGTTCGGGGTCCGCTTCGACCCGGTCGGCGAGCGCGTCGCGTTCGTCGACGAGCTGGGGCGCGTGATCGACGACGACCGGGCGCTGCTGGTGCTGCTGGACCTGGTCGCCGCCGAGCGGCGCAGCGGGCAGGTGGCGCTGCCGGTGACGACGACCCGGATCGCGGAGCAGGTGGCCGCGTACCACGGCACCCAGGTCATCTGGACCACGACGACGCCGGACGACCTCGCGAAGGCGGCGTCGGCCGAGGGCACGGTGTTCGGCGGGGACGGGCGCGGCGGGTTCGTCGTGCCGGAGTTCAGCGGCGTGCTGGACGGTGCCGCGGCGTTCGTCCGGCTGGTCGGGCTGGTGGCGCGCACGCAGCTCACCCTGAGCCAGATCGACGCGCGGATCCCGCAGGCGCACATCCGGCGGCGGGACATCGCGACCCCGTGGGCGGCCAAGGGCATGGTGATGCGCTCGGTCGTCGAGGCCGCGGGCAGCCGGCGGCTGGACACGACGGACGGCGTGCGCGTGGTCGAGGCGGACGGGCGCTGGACGCTGGTGCTGCCGGACCCGGCGGAGGCCGTCACCCACCTGTGGGCGGAGGGCCCGAACGACGAGGCCACCGAGGCGCTGCTCGACGAGTGGGCGGCGGTGGTCGACGGCGCCGGGCGTTAGGCGATGCCACAGCGGGGGCGTGCGGATGGTTCGCACGCCCCCGCTGTCCGTTTCGCGACGTTTGGGGTGGTCCGCTCTTCTATGTCGTGTGCGCAGGTCAGGGGCTGTGCACGAGGGCCTTCGCCGACATGGGACGATGGTCCGCATGCCAGCGACGCCGAGTGCCAGCAACGGGCGGTACAACCGTCCGGACGCCTCGATGTCCCTGCTGACCAGCGTGATGGACCACAGCCTCGACGAGGGCTACGCGGAAGCGGCCGCGGCGCGGGGCGGTGACCGCGACAGCCGGATACCCGTGACGCTCCGGGGGCTGGTCACGCTGGGCGCGGGGCTGGCGCTGGTGGGGACGGTGCTGACGATCGGCGCGGTGAACGCGCACGAGGCGGAGCCGACGCTCGCCAAGGAGCGGGACGCGCTGATCCACCGGGTCAACGACAGCAACACCGCCGCCGACCACCTCCAGCAGCAGGTCCAGGACCTCCGGCAGAAGGTGGACAGCGCGCAGCGCCAGGCGCTCCCCGCGGGCGACGACGGCGCGGACTCGCTGACCGGCCTCGTGGGGCTGGGCGAGGTCACCGGGCCGGGCATGAAGCTCGTGCTGGAGGACGCCGCCGGGACGGGCAGCGGGGGCAATGTGGACCCGCGGGCCGGGCAGGGCTTCTCCAACAGCGGCCGGCTGCGGGACCGCGACCTCCAGCTCGTCGTGAACGGGCTCTGGGGGAACGGCGCGGAGGCCGTCTCGATCAACGGGCAGCGGCTGACGGCGCTGTCGGCGATCCGGGCCGCGGGCGAGGCCGTGCTGGTGGACAACCGGCCGCTGGTGCCGCCGTACACCATTCAGGCGATCGGGGACGGGCCGAAGCTCCTCGGCGCCTTCGAGAAGGACATGGCCGGGGAGTACCTGCGGCTGCTCCAGGAGAAGTACGGGATCAAGTCGACGCTCTCGACGCAGAAGAGCATGACGCTGCCGGCGGCGGTGGGCGTGACGCTGCGGACGGCGCAGCCGGTGACCCCCGAACCCTCGCCGACGGCGACGCCGTCGGCCGCGCCGAGCCCGAGCCCGACTCCGTCGGCCACGGGCGGAACCTCCGAGAGCCCGAGCGCGTCCGTTTCACCGTCCGCCGCCGGTGCGAATCCGAGCTCGAAACGGCGCCCGACGGGCGGGACCACGAAGACCACGACAGCGACAGGAGCAGCTAGACCGTGATTGCCGTACTGGGTCTCGTGATCGGGGTGGTCGTCGGGCTCTTCGTCCAGCCCGAGGTGCCGGACGCCGTCGTGCCGTACCTGCCGATCGCGGTGGTGGCGGCGCTCGACGCGGTGTTCGGCGGTGTGCGGGCGATGCTGGACGGGATCTTCGACGACAAGGTGTTCATCGTGTCGTTCCTGTCGAACGTGGTCGTCGCGGCGCTGATCGTCTTCCTCGGCGACCAGCTGGGTGTCGGCTCGCAGCTGTCCACGGGTGTGGTCGTCGTCCTCGGCATCCGCATCTTCTCCAACGCGGCGGCGATCCGGCGTCATGTCTTCCGTGCCTGAGCCGGGCCGCGGCCCGGCGGCGGAAGAGAACGAGGAGCGCGTCGCTGGTGTCGCGGCGGCCGCCGAGAAGAAGGCGGCCGACGTGAAGCCGGCCGAGAAGAAGCCGGCCGAGGAGAAGGCCGTTGCGCAGGAGCCGGTCGCGCAGGAGGCCGGGGCGGCCGTCGCCGAGCCGTCCGAGGTCGAGCGTGAGGCGGCGCCTGTCGAGGAGGCGCCTGTCGAGGAGGCATCGGAGCCCGAGGCGAAGCAGGAACCGGAGCGGGCTCCCGAGCCCGTCGCGGAAGCGGCCGCGAAGGCTTCGGTCGAGTCCGCGGCCGAGCTGGAGCCGGAGCCGGAGCCGGAGTCCGAGCCGGCAGCGGCCGGGCCCGTTGCCGAGGCGACCGACCGGAGCGCCGGGCGGCGGCGCCTGAAGGCCGCGATGTGGCCGCCGCGGCTGTCCCGCGGGCAGCTCGTGGTGGCGCTGCTGCTCTTCTCGCTCGGCCTGGCGCTGGCGATCCAGGTGCGCTCGACGAACGACCACCACAACCAGCTGCGCGGCGCCCGTCAGGAGGACCTGGTTCGGATCCTCGACGAACTGGACAGCCGTCAGCAGCGTCTCCAGCAGGAGAAGGCGGAGCTTGAACAGTCCTTGGGCAAGTTGGAGAACAGCTCCAACCAGGCCAAGGAGGCCCAGGAGCAGACCAGGAAGAAGGAGACGGAGCTCGGCGTGCTCGCCGGCACCGTCAAAGCCACAGGTCCGGGCATCGTACTCACTGTCGATGATCCCCAAGGGCAGGTGAAGGCAGATATGCTGCTGGACACCCTGCAGGAACTCCGGGCGGCGGGGGCGGAGGCGATTCAGATCAACGATGTTCGCGTGGTGGTCAACACCAACTTCACGGACGTGACGGGCGGCGGTGTGCAGATCGACGGCAAGAAGGTCTCGCAGCCGTACCGCTTCACGGTCGTGGGGAACCCGCAGGACCTGACGCCCGCGCTGAACATCCCGGGAGGTGTCGTCCGCACGCTGGAGAGCCACCAGGCACGGGCGACGATCACCACTCCGCAGAAGGTCGTCGTCGACGCGATCGTCGACTTGAGGACGCCGCAGTACGCCAAGCCGGCTTCGAAGTGACGGGGCGCCTGGCGAACGGCCCGTCACGTGCGGGCGGCACCCGGTGCGGGGCGCCGTCGTGGCGTGGGCGAGACTGGTTCATACCAGCACGCAACGGAGCAAGAACCGCCGCACCAACCGTCGGAGTACCACTCCAGCCGGCTCGATCCGCGACCGGGCCCGCAGCCTGTCCGAGGTTCTCACCCTGCCCCGCGGGCGGGTCTGTCACACGCAAGGGGATTCGCCCGTGAGTTTCTTCTCTAAGTTGTTCGGTCGTAACAAGGGCCGCGACGCGGCCGTCGAGGCGCCGACCGCGCGTCACCGCCGGTCCGACGACGAGCCGGCCGTGCCCGGCATGCGTCCCGCCCCCGAGGCGGCGGAGTACGCGGAGCGGCAGCTGTACCGCGACGGCGGCGCCCAGTACGCGGGGAATCCGGCGGGCTACGGCGCGTCGGTTGACCCCTCCGGCGACCCGCGCATAGGTTTCGCGTCAGGACCCTCAACCTCTGGTGGAGGGTTTGCCCCGGACCCGTACGCCGGGCACAACCCGTCGGGTGTGCCGCGCCAGGAGGCTGTGAACATGGCTGGCCCCACTCCGTGCCCGCGGTGCGGCAACCAGAACCCGGCCGCGGCCCGGTTCTGTTCCAACTGCGGCACGGCGCTGCGCGGTGGCGCGCTGCCCGAGGGGCCGGCGGAGACCACGTCGACCATCTCGATCTCCGGCCTGGAGTCCTACGACCCGAACACCACGACCGGCACCGGCACCACGCCGGCCCTGTCGGCCGAGGTGCTGGCGGCGATCGACGCGCTGCCGCCGGGCTCGGCGCTGCTGATCGTGCAGCGCGGCCCGAACTCGGGCAGCCGGTTCCTGCTGGACTCCGACGTCACCACCGCGGGCCGCCACCCGCAGGGCGACATCTTCCTGGACGACGTGACGGTCTCGCGGCGGCACGTGGAGTTCCGCCGCACGCCGGCCGGCTTCAGCGTCGCGGACGTGGGCAGCCTCAACGGCACCTACGTCAACCGGGAGCGGATCGACGAGGTGCCGCTGAACAACGGCGACGAGGTGCAGATCGGGAAGTACCGGCTGGTCTTCTTCGCCGGTCACAACCGGGGGTACTGAACCCAACGTCGGCAGGAGCCCGAGTGAGTACGAATACCTCCGATTCATCTCTCGGGGCGGTCACGCCCGCGCCCTCCGGTCCGCAGACGGACCGGGACGGGCGCGGGGTGGTCGCGGGCCCCAGGCAGCCGCTCCGGCCGGAGCGTGCGGGCGCGCGGCGCCGCGGCGACGAGCTGCTGAGCATCGGCGCGGTGCTGGCCCACCTGCGCGACGAGTTCCCCGAGGTCACCATCTCCAAGATCAGGTTCCTGGAGGCGGAGGGCCTGGTCGAGCCGCAGCGCACGCCCTCGGGGTACCGCAAGTTCAGCCCGGCCGACGTCGAGCGGCTGGCCTACGTGCTGCGGATGCAGCGCGACCACTACCTGCCGCTGCGGGTGATCCGCGAGCACCTGGACGCGATGGAGCGGGGGGAGGCGCCGCCCGCGCTGCCGCCCGCCGACGCCCGGCCCGGGCCGATGGAGGAGGCGGACCGGGAACTGGTCGCCGCCGCCGAGGCCTCGTCCGGGGTCCGGCTGGGGAGGGCCGAACTGCTGGCCGCCGCCGGGGCGGGCGACGGCGACCTGGTCGAGTGGGAGTCCTACGGGCTGGTCGCCTCCGGGCCGGACGGCGGGTACGACGGCGACGCGCTGCAGGTGGCCCGGCTGGTCGCGGAGCTCGGCCGGTACGGGCTCGAACCGCGGCACCTGCGGGCGATGAAGGCCGCCGCCGACCGGGAGGTCGCCCTCGTCGAGCAGGTGGTGGCGCCGCTGCGCCGGCACCGCAACCCGCAGACCAGGGCCCATGCGGAGGCCACCGCGCGGGAGCTCGCGACGCTGGCGGTGCGGCTGCACGCGGCGATGGTCCAGGCCGGTCTGCGGACCCGTCCGTGACGGCCCCACCCCGCTGACCAGCGGCGTCGGGTCTGCGCTTTCATATCCGGGGCCAGAGCCATAGGGTTGCCTGTGTGAATGAGCTCGACGTCGTGGGTGTCCGGGTGGAGATGCCTTCCAACCAGCCGATCGTGCTGCTGCGGGAGGTCGGGGGCGACCGGTACCTGCCGATCTGGATCGGCCCCGGCGAGGCGACCGCGATCGCCTTCGCGCAGCAGGGGATGACCCCGGTGCGCCCGTTGACGCACGACCTCTTCAAGGACGTCCTGGAGGCGCTCGGCCAGCAGCTCACCGAGGTCCGGATCACCGATCTGCGCGAGGGCGTCTTCTACGCGGAGCTGGTCTTCGCCGGCGGGGTCGAGGTGAGCGCCCGGCCGTCCGACGCGATAGCGCTCGCGCTGCGGACCGGCACGCCGATCTTCGGGAGCGAGGAGGTGCTCGCGGAGGCGGGCATCGCGATCCCGGACGAGCAGGAGGACGAGGTCGAGAAGTTCCGCGAGTTCCTCGATCAGGTGTCGCCCGAGGACTTCGGGGGCAGTGGTCCGCAGTAGCGCGGACCGGCCGGCGTACGGGCCGTGCTGTCGTTTTGCCAAAAACCGTCCACCTACCCACACTAGGGGCACGAAAAACCACTCTCCTGAGTGACGCGGTTTGTCCGGCTCGGCGTGGCGATCGTTGACGGGTCATAGGGGACTGCCTACCGTCAGGAGTGGCTGCCCGGGTGACCGACGCCCGCAGTCTGGGTTGCCCGCAACACGAGTGGACGGAGGTAGGCATGAGCAGCACCGGCGATGACGCGGCCGTGGGAGGCCTGTGCGCCGTGCACGTGCCGCGCACCGCTCGCACCGTGACGGACCTGCCCAGGGTGGGCCGGTTCCCGGCCGTGCAGCCCGGCCAGCCGGCCATCGAGCGGCTGGCGCCGACCTCCGAACTCATCGGCTACCGCGGCCCGACGGCCTGCGCGGCGGCCGGCATCACCTACCGCCAGCTGGACTACTGGGCCCGGACGGGGCTGCTGGAGCCCAGCGTCCGTTCGGCGTACCCGGCGACGAGTCAGCGGCTCTACAGCTTCCGCGACGTCCTGCTCCTCAAGATCGTCAAGCGGCTGCTCGACGCGGGCGTCTCGCTGCAGAACATCCGGGTGGCCGTCGCCCATCTGCAGGCCGCCGAGCAGGGCGACCTGGCCGGGCTGACGCTCATGTGCGACGGCGCGACGGTCTACGAGTGCACCACGCCCCAGCAGGTCGTCGACCTGCTGAAGGGCGGTCAGGGCGTGTTCGGCATCGCGGTGGGGGCGGTCTGGCAGGAGCTGGAGCTGACCGTCGGGCGGCTGCACGCCGAGCGGACGGACACCGGCGAGACGCTGCTGGGGCACGACCCCGGGGACGAGCTCGCCCAGCGCCGCAACCGGGCGGTCTGACGGCCCGGTAGGAGCACGGAACGACGAGGCCGCGGGCCCGGACGGGGAACCGTCCGGGCC
>NZ_JBHWGV010000202.1:0-881 GCF_042732955.1 Kitasatospora sp. NPDC059747
TAAGAGACAGTGCCCGGCGCCCGCGCACCACCCGGCCGCCGGGCACCATCCGAACACCCCTCGCAGCACCCCCCGCACCACCGCCGCACCACCCCCCGAAGCAGGGCCCCCGGCACACCAGGAAGCACGGGGCACCGGCCCTCCCCCGCCCCCGCGGGGCGCACCCGCCGACGGACAGGAAGGGACCACCCTCACCCCATGTACTCCTCAGCGACGACCCCCACGCCGAGCCCGACCCGCACCGCGCTGCGCCCCCCCACCGCGGCCGCGGGCCGTCCCGGCCCCAAGCAGGCGCCCCCGCCGAGCCGCCCGGCGGCCCCGCGCGGCGCCGAGGGCCGGTCCGCGGACGCCCGGGTTCCGGCCGGCCGCAGCGCGCTGGGTCTGCGCGGCCCCGAGGCCGCCCCCCCGCCCGGCGGCCGGGTCCCCCTCGCCCGCCAGGTCGACGGCCGCCTGCTGCGCGGCCCGCACCGGCCGGGCACCCCGATCGGCCCCGAGCGGATCGACCCCTCGGCGCTCCAGACCCCGGCGGTACGGGCCGCCCTGGCGAGCGTCGCGCGGATATGTCCCGCGTTCACCCCGCGCCAGGTGCTGCGCGAGGGCAGCCGCCACATCCTGGTGGCGGGCACCATCGGGCGGGCCCCGGTGGTCGCCAAGTGCCTCGCGCCGCAGGCCGTGCGGAGTGAGTACTTCGAGCAGCTGGTGGCCGACTTCCACCACGAGGTCGCGGTCTACCGGGCGTTCGTGCGCCACCGTCCGCCGGTGCGCCTGCCCCGGCTGGTCGCCGCCGACCACGACCGGTGCGTGCTCGTCCTGGAGCGGGGGGGGGCTGGGGGGGCGGGGCGCGCCACACACAACCCGGGCGCGCCCCCGCGGGGGGGACG
>NZ_JBHWGV010000202.1:891-6702 GCF_042732955.1 Kitasatospora sp. NPDC059747
GGGGGGTCCCCCGCGGTCCGGCGCCCCCCCGCCGCCGGGGGCCGCGCCCCGGGCGGGACGCCGCCGCCCTCCCCCGGGCGGGGCCCCTCGCCCCCCGCGTCCCGGGGGCCCCCGCCCCCCCGGCCACCGCCACCCCGTCAACGCGCCCACCCCGGGCGAGGTCCGGGCCCTGCTCACCGCCGTCCGGACGCTCAACCTGTGGCGCCCGCCGGGCGACGTGTTCCAGCCCCGGCTGGACTACCAGATGGAGATCGCCCGCTACCACTCGGTCGGCCAGCTGACCGACCGGGACGCCGGCGACCTGCGCGGCCTGCTGCACGGCCTCGGCCACACCCCGCTCCAGCTCTGCCACGGCGACGCCCTGCTCAGCAACATGCTGCTGGCGCCGTCCGGTCCGGTGCTGGTGGACTGGGAGCAGGCCGGCTGGTACCTGCCCGGCTACGACCTCGCGGTCCTGTGGAGCGTCCTGTCCGGCGACACCGCGGCGCGCCGTCAGATCAGCCAACTCGCCCAGAGCGGCGGCACGATGGCCAGGGACGCGTTCCTGATCAACCTGGTGCTCGTGCTGATGCGCGAGATCCGGCTCTACGACGTCCCGGGCGCGGGCGAGGAGCAGCGGATCATGATCCGCCGCCTCTACGACGACGCCGCCCTGGCCCGCCGGGCCGTCCGGGCCGCCGTGGGCACCCGCTGACCGACCGGTCCCGGGCCGCCCTGGAGCGCGGCACCCGTGCCGCTGCGGCCCCGTGACCAGGCCGGACGGCAGCCGCCCTACGGCCGGGCGCCGCGCTCCAGGGCGGCCCGGCCGGCGGACTCCAGGACGGCCTCCTCGGGTGCCAGGTGCACCCGGCTGCTGAGCACGTCCCGCAGGTAGCGCTCCAGCGGGTGACGCCGGCTCAGCCCCGGGTTGCCGGTCAGCGCGACGGCCTGCTGGACGGCGGCGGTCGCGGCCCTGGTCGCCAGCAGGTGGGCCGGTCCGGTCCGCACGACGGCCTCCCGCTCGCCCCGGTCCACCCGCGCGGCCAGCCCCTCGACCAGTTCCTCGGCGCCGATCAGCTGGGCCTCGATCTCGCCGAGCGCGCAGCGGTAGCGCGGCAGGACGCCGAGCGGCTCGGTCAGATTGGCCGGAGTCCGCTGGTTCAGGAACCGGACGAGCCAGGCCTGGGCCGCCCTCGCCACCCCGACCGCGACCGCGGAGAGGGCCAGATCGTGCCAGGCGCGGGCGAGTTCGGCCTCCGCGACGCGGTCCCCCGCCGTCCGCTCCGGCGCGTCCTGCCCGCCCTCGGCGCGGCGCACGACCGTGAGCCCGAGCGCGAGCTCCGCGGGCACCCGGACCGCGTCCAGCACCACGTCGTGGCTGGCACTGGCCCGCAGGCCCAGCTGGTCCCAGGTGGGATCGATCTCCACGCCCTCGCTCTCGCCGCGGACCAGGAACGTGCCGACCCGCGGCTCCGGTTCGTCCGTCCGCGCCGTCACCGCCATCCAGGCCAGCGCCTCGGCCCCGGTGCAGTACGTCTTGCGCCCGGTGAGCCGCCAGCCGTCCCCGTCCCGCCGGGCCACCGTCCCCGGCAGCGCCCCCGGCCGGCCGCCGGGCTCCGCGCGCAGCGTGTTGACCAGGGCGGGCCCGCGCCGGGACTCCGTCAGCAGCCTCCGGTAGCCCGCCGCCGGCCACGGCGCCCGGCGGGCCTGCTCGGCGTGCTGGAGCAGCGTGAACGCGGTCACAACAGCCACCGAGGCGTCCCCGCGGCCGAGTTGGGACAGCACCCGGACGGTGTCGGCGAGCGTGCCGCCCGGGCCGCCGTACCGCTGCGCCACGGTGAGGGTGAGCAGCCCGGCCTCGTGCACCGCCTCGATGCCCTGGTAGGGGAAGGTCGCGTCCCGGTCGTGCTCCTCGGCGCGGGCGGCGAGCAGGTCGACCACCCGGGGCAGCCCCGCGAGGGCGGCGGCGACGGGCGACGGGTCGGCGGCGGTCGTGGTCATGGTGCGGGTGCCTCCGGACGGCAGCAGGGGCTCGGCAACTGCGGGCGGCCCGCCGGGCGGGCTCGCACCGTCGGTCGGCGGCGCGCAGGTCCGGACCCGGTTCGGCACGGGGTCCGACCCCGGATCGGTTCCGGCCGCTCGGCCGGACGCGCTCCGCCGTTCAGTGGCCCGGACACGCCGCGCTGGCGGTGCGCCGCAGGTCCAGATAGCTGCGGCGGGTCAGCAGCGGGAGACGGCACGACATGTCCGCGACTGTACGAACCGGTGATCGAAACCGTCAAGCAGCGGCCCGGGGACCGGACGGCGGACGGCCGCCGGACGAGCACCGGGTGGACGGCGGACGAACGAGGGGCGGACGGCGGTTTTCAGCCCTGCTGGAACATGTCCGCGGGGAGCGGCTTCAGGAGCTGATACAGGTCGTCCGAAATCGGTCGGTCCCAGGACGCGATCGTGACCTGGACGCCGTCGCTGCGGCCGAACTGGGCGCAGAACACGCGCTCCTCGCTGACCTTGACCTTCTTCACGATCAGCAGGTCGTCCCCGAGCATGACCGGGAAGTCCTCGGCCGAGACGAAGTCGACCGGCTCGTCGTTCTCCAGGGCCGCGAGCAGCTGGCGCACCTCGAAGGGGACGTCGTCACCGGTCTCCCGGGCCGGCGAGCCCTCGGGGAGGTTGCCGATGAACATCGCCGGGCCTCTGCCGCCGAACAGGTCGTAGCGCAGGAAAATCCCCTGGCAGGAGCCGTCCGGGCCGGTCATCATGGCCGCACCGAAGTCGCCGGGCCAGTCGCCCGGGTCCATCGCGAGCACGTCGAAGTCCGGGCCGGCGGGCTGTCCGGAGCGACGGCGGAGAAAAGACATGGGAACATCGTACGTGTCCGGCACACCACGCTCGCGGGGTGGGTGGGGCACCGGCGGGAGATCCACGCTCAGAGACCAATGTTGACTCTGAGCAACCGTCCGGGCTACGTTCGGTTCAGCACGACAGCCGTTCTGGGTTTCACCCTCCGGGGGGACGGCATGTCGCATACGCGGCCCTACACGCGTATCCCTCACTGTGCACATCGTCGTGCCGATCCGCCGAGCACCCAGCTTCGTCGTCGCACACAGCACAGCCACAAGCCAACAGTTCCGTGCAGTTCCTGCAGTTCCGTGCAGTTCACGCAACAAGAGACCAGATCCGCGGGGCCCCGGCCCGTCGCTCCCGTGGATCTGCTCGGGACGCCGCCGCGTGGGGGCGTGCGGGTCCCGAGCACATGGTGCCGCGGTCCGAGTCGCTCTCGGATTCGGCGCCGACCTCCCGGCGACTGCCGGCCCCTCGTGGGCCGGGACCGGCCGACGCACCCCGGTGCGCAGGGGACTACTGGGAGGATGGCCCGGCAACGCTGCCGGGCCGCACAGCAGGCGCCGTGTCTGGCCGCGTGGGGGCGGTGGGCACGGCGTCTGCCTGTGCTCATACTCTGAGCTGCGTTTGTCTAACAGTCAACAGAAATTCTGACGAGGCATGCTCAATAGATCATCTGTTGTGATGATCGCTACCTGAAACCGGCCGTGAGCCGGCTGTGAGTCGGCCCTGCGGCGACCCTCCGGCGACCCTCCGACGACCCGTCAGCGGCCTTTCCGTGCCGTCAGCGGCCCTTCCGTATCGGATCCGCGGCGGCCCGTGGCGAACCCCCGTGCCGCTCCTCGGAGGGACTCCTGGAACGCCCGTGGGGCGAACCCCGTCCCCGGGGCCGCCCCACGACCGCACTCCTCGCCCTCCCGGGCCCGTGCGACGACTCAGGTGAGGTCGAACTCGCCGTCCCGCGCGCCGAGCACGAAGGCCCGCCACTCGCCCGGCGTGAACACCAGTACCGGCCCGTCCTCCTGACGGCCGTCCCGCATCCCGATGTACCCGTCCACGAACGCGATCTGGACGTCCCCGACCCCCTGGCTGCTGCACAGCCACGTCGCGCCGGTGAAGTCCACCCTGGGCTTCCCGCTGGGCGCGAGCTCGGGCCCCGCCCCGGCTCCCCGGGCGCCGGCCGTCTCCACGTCAGTCCCGCTGTTCGATGCCACTGCTCGGTCTCCTCCCGACGGCTTTCCCGGCCAGCCTAGCCACACCCGCCCGCCCCGGTCAGCGGGTTGACGAGGTCTCCACCCGGCCGGGCACCGGCGGCGGGCGGCGGGCGGGCGGCGGGCGTGTCCGCCCGGCGGGGCCGCAGGCAGCTGCCAGAGTGAGGAGGACCTCGACCCGACGTCCGGTCCGCGGCCCGGCGCCCCGCCCGGCACACCGCCCGGACCGGTCCCGACCCGAGACCCCCGCAGGGAGCAGCCGATGAACCGCCGGGACGGCGCCCGCGCCGATGTCATCCCCATCTCGGACGCCCCCTCGGCCCACCCCCCGGCGCCCCGCACCCCGCCCTCCGGCGCCCCGCTGCCCCGGCCGACCCGCGGCCGGCCGCCCGCGCACGGCCGGGTCGGCATCGTCCTGGTGTCCCACAGCCAGGAACTGGCCACCGCCGTCCGCACCCTGGCGCTCGCACTGACCGGATCCGACTCCCCCGCCCCGGTCGCCGCCACCGGGGGCGACCCGGCCGCCGGACCCGGCATCAGCGCCGTCCTGGTGGCCGCCGCCACCCGCCGGGTCGACCAGGGCCACGGCGTCGTCGTGCTGGCCGACCTGGGCAGCGCGGTCACGACCGTACGGGCCCTGCTCACCGAGGCCGACGAGCACGGCCTGCCGTTCCCGGTCCGCTTCGCCGACGCCCCCTTCGTCGAGGGCACGGTCGCCGCCGTCGCCACCGCGACCGCGGGCGGCGACCTCGCCGCGGTCCTGGACGCGGCCGAGGAGGCCTACCGCCAGCACAAGGGCTGAGGTTTTGGCGCAAACCGATCGGTGGGCGAACCGGCCGGCCGGTAACCCGGGACTCGTCGGGTGATCATCGCCCGGGTGACCGGTCCGGCGCCCGGCACCGTCAGGGGCGCTCCTTGCCCTCCCACGAGAACACCGCCGGCCCCTCGCACTCCAGCGCGTGCCGCAGCCGCTCGTGTTCGAGGTCGATCATCGGCGGCAGCGCGTCCAGCGCGAACCAGCCGACCTCCAGCGACTCGTCGTCGTTCACCCGCGCCTCGCCGCCGATCGCCCGGCAGCGGAAGGTCAGCACCAGGTACTGCGTCACGTCGCCGTTCGGGTACGTCACCGGCTCCGTGACGGAGACCGAGGCGAGCAGCTCGGGCACCGCCACCACGCCCGTCTCCTCCAGCACCTCGCGCACCACGCCGTCGGCCGGCTGCTCCCCGGGGTCGAGGATGCCGCCCACCACCGCCCACCGCCCGTCGTCGGACCGTCTGGCGAGCAGCACCCGGTCGCGGTCGTCCAGCACGACGCCCGCGACGGCGCTCAGCCAGAGCGGGCGGTTGCCCACCACGGAACGGAGCTCGGCGAGAAACTGAGGAATGGCCATGAACCGCAGCCTACCCAGGCCGACCGGTTCGGCGGCCGGGCCGTACGCGGTCGCCCACCGCGCCGTCGTCCGGGCACAGCAACGCCTTGACCGTCAGACCGAGGATCCGCAGGTCGAGCCCGAACGAGCGGTGCTCGACGTACCAGAGGTCCAGCTCCGCCCACTGCGGGCGGCTCAGCCCGGCGGACGGCCCGCGGGCCTGGAGCTGCGCCCAGCCGGTGAGGCCGGGCCGCACGGCCAGCCGGGCGCGCTCGCGGCGGTCGTAGTGGACCACCTGCGCCGGGGGGGGGGGGGGGGGGGGCCCCGCGCCCCCCCCCCCCCCGGGGGCCGGGCTCCCCCGCGGGGCGGGTGGAACACGCCCGGGGGGCCCGCGAAGACCGCGACCA
>NZ_JBHWGV010000202.1:6712-9477 GCF_042732955.1 Kitasatospora sp. NPDC059747
CGCCCCGGGGCCGGGGCGGCGCCCCCGGCGGTGGCGGCGGGGCCCCCGCCCGGGCGGGGCGCGCGCGGGGGGGGGCGAGCCCCCCCCGGGCGCCTGTTCCGCGGCCGGGCCCCCCACCACCCCCATCTCGCCGCGGGCGACGTTCCACAGCCGGGGCAGTTCGTCCAGGCCCGTGCGGCGCAGCAGTTCCCCGATCCGTCCGCGCCGGTCGGTCCGGAAGCGCAGGACGTGGAACACGCGGCCGTGCCGGCCCGCCCTGGGCAGGCGCAGGAGCACCGGCCCGTCGGCCGCCCAGCGCAGCAGCACGGCGATCGCCAGCGCCAGCGGCACCGCGACGATCCCGGCCAGGGCCGCGACCGCGAGGTCGCCGCCGCGCTTCATGATCCCGGCGCATGTCTGGCGGGTTCCGACCCACCGGTCCCTGCGCTGCCGCTCATCGCAACCCCTCCCAGAGAACGCATTCACGGTAAGGGGAGGTTTGAAGGCGTCGCCCGGGAATGGTGGAAGAAGTGGGGAACGCTTTACCGAAGCAGCCGAAATCCGGCCGCTTCGGCTGCTTTTGTCGAGTTCGCCGAGTTCGCCGAGTTCACCGTGCGTACGCACTTCCGCGAGTTCGGTGCGTGTCGCGGTGTTCGGTTCCGGTGTTCACCCACCGTGTTCGGGGGCGGCGCTCAGACCGGTATCAGCACGGTATCGGGCCGCTGTCCGGCCGCAATCGGGACCGGTATTCAGAGTGCGGCGCCGCGGCGGTCGCGCAGCAGGCCGAACGCGATCCGCCCGAGCAGCAGGACCCCGGCCGCCAGGCAGCCGGCCACGGCCATCGCCCACGCGGGCCCGCCGCTGTCCGGCACGATCACCGCGACGACGATCCCCAGCGCCAGGCAGGCCAGACCCACCACGGCCAGCGGAATCTGGTGGGTCACCAGGGCACCGCCGCTCCATGCGCGCGCCATCCGGGTCGCGCCGTGCAGGTGGAAGGGATCACGGTCCGCATCTGCCATGAGCCCAAGGTACCCCGGCCGGACGCCGGAAGCAGCCCGCGGGCGGTGATGCCCCCGGCACTCAGCGCAACCCTTCACACCTGCCGTGAGCATGCAATTCACCTCCACATTCGGTCCACGAAAAATCCTCGTCCACCCAGCACAACCATCCGCCGGGGGTGGGGGTCTCCCACTACATTGAGCGATCCAGGAGCCGTCCGCGGTGCGGGTGTTCGTCCCCCCGCCGAGGACCGGAATACCCAGGGGGCGGAGCCGCCGCCCACTGGAGTCGGAGGCCGGGCTCCGTCCTCCGACGGTACCGCCACGCCGCTCGGCGACCGAGGGGGAACCGTGCCGCATTCCCAGCCCACCACGTCGATGTCCGCCATGCCGATGTCCGTCGTGCCGATGTCCGTATCACCGTTGTCCGTTTCATCCGTGTCGTCCGCCTCGTCCATGTCGTCCGTGTCGTCCGTGTCGTCCGTGTCGTCCGCCTCGTCCATCTCGTCGGTCTCGCCGGTCTCGTCCGGGTCCGTCTCGCCCAGGTCCGTCTCGACCGGGTCCGTGCCGGTGAGGTCCGGGCCGTCCAGGTCCGGGCCGTCCAGGTCCGGGCCGTCCAGGTCCGGGTCGTCCAGGTCCGGGTCGTCGATGTCCACCGCGGCGTTCACCACCGCCCCCGGCGTGCGCGCGCTGGCGCCGTTCGCCGGCTGCCTGGGCGAGCCGCACGGGGGGTGGACGGCGGGCGCGACCGCCGGGACCCGGCGCCGCAACGAGCCCGTCGACTGGCTGCGGTTCGCCCCCGTCCAGCCGGTCTTCCGGGCCCGCGCCGCCCAGCGGCTCGCCGTCCTCGCCTACCACGGCGTCACCGACCCCGGCTCGTTCGGCGCCCAGCTCGACCGGCTGCGAAGACTCGCCACCCCCGTCTCCCTCGCCGCCGTCCTGCAGGCCGTCACCGAGCAGCGGCCGCTGCCGCCGCGCAGCGTGCTGGTGACCTTCGACGACGCCGACCGCAGCGTGCTCACCCACGCGCTGCCGGCCCTCGACGCCCGCGGCATCCCGGCCGCCGCGTTCGTCATCTCCGAGCTCATCGGCACCGAGCGGCCGTTCTGGTGGCACGAGGCCGACTTCCTCGCCCGGCACGGCGGCCGGGCCCGCTCACTCGATTCCGGCCACCCCGCGCAGCTGCTCCCCCGGCTCAAGGCCATGCCGGACCCCGACCGCCGGCGCAGCCTGCACGAGCTGCGGGTCAGCGCCGACCGCCGACCGCCGAGCCAGGAGCAGCTCACCCCCGCCGACCTGCGGGACCTGCGGGACGGCGGCATCGCGATCGGCAACCACACCCAGGGGCACCCGTGCTTCGGGCGCTGCGACGACGACACCGTCCGCGCCGAGATCGCGGGCGCCCACGAGGCCCTCACGCAGTGGCTCGGCGAGCCCCCCATCGCCTTCGCCTACCCCGACGGCGGCCACGACCCCCGCGCCGAGACCGTCCTGCAGGAGCTCGGCTACCGCCTTGGCTTCCTCTCCGACCACCGCCTCGGGCCGCGGATCCCCTCCCACCCGCTCCAGATCAGCCGGCTCCAGGTCGACTCCACGACCAGCACCCGCCGGTTCGACACGATCCTGTCCGGCCTGGAGCCGGCCTACCGCCGCTGGCGCCGCCGGCCGGGTCGAGCAGGGCGATGACGCGGGGGGAGGCGATGAGCGCGGCGCGGATCTCGGCCGAGGGCAGTTCGGTGCCCTGGAGGCTGTGCGAGGCCTGCGGGGAGCGGTCCAGGGCGATGT
>NZ_JBHWGV010000203.1:0-9411 GCF_042732955.1 Kitasatospora sp. NPDC059747
CGCCTTCCAGCGGGCCCTCCGGGCGCTTCGTTCTTTCGTGTTTCCAGCTTATCAGATGTTTTCCGCTCCGTTTTCCGGGGCTTCGTCATCCAACTTGCTGCTGTCTTGACCGGAGCTTTACGCCCCGTCCGACGTCCTGAACTCTAGCCGATCCCCGCTCCGAAAAGCGAATCCGACCGAAGTCAGGCCACAATCCCGATAAACACACATGCCAAATACGCACCGAGCCGCGACAGGACGCGACCCGGCCCGGACCGGGAAGTGGTGTTTCAGAGGATTGGCCGCCCCGGGACCGTCCGCGCCGATGCGTGTCCGGTGCTCCCTGCCAAGCGGCTGACTGACAGTACTCCTACTCCGCGTCGGACACAAAATGCCCAGCTCGCGGCCGGTCCGACCACGCGACCCCGGAGCGGCGGCCGCGGGGCGCCGACCGTGCCACCCGGCCCGGGTCCGGTCGTGGCCGGCTCCCTCACTTATTCGCAACACCCGACCGGTTAGCACGCCTAGGATCTGCCCGACCTACCGGATCGGCCGGAACACGAGGTCACGTTTATCGGGGGGCATCGTGGGTGTCGTCGTGGGTGGAATCGTCGCCGTACTGGCAGTGGCGCTGGTGTGGTGGGTGGTCCGGACGTACAACCGGCTGGTCCGGCTGCGGAACCAGACGCAGGCGTCCTGGGCGCAGATCGACGTCCAGTTGAAGCGCCGGCACGAGCTGATACCCAACCTGGTCGAGGGCGCCCGCGGGTACGCGGCGCACGAGCGGGCCACACTGGAGGCGGTCGTGACCGCCCGCGGGGCCGCGACGGACGCCGGTCTCGGGGTCGCCGGCAAGGCGGCCGCGGAGGACGTGCTGACCGCCTCGCTCGGCAAGCTGACCGCCCTGGGCGAGAACTACCCGCAGCTCAAGGCCGACCGCCACTTCGCCACGCTGCAGGCCGAGTTGGCCACCGCCGAGGACAAGATCGCCTACGCGCGGCAGTTCTACAACAGCGCCGTCCAGAGCTACCACACCGCGCTGGAGAGCTTCCCGGGCAACGTCGTCTCCGGGATCGGCAGCGCGCACGGGCGCCGGGAGTACTTCGAGGCCGGGGCCGCCGCCCAGGAGGCGCCGCGGGTGACCTTCGCATGAGCATGAGCCTTGAGGACCAGTTCTACTGGTCCGCCGCCGGCCTGTTCGTGCTCTGGCTCGCCGCCTTCGGGCTCGCCCTCGTGGCCACCCGGAACGGCGCCGTGCACGCGGCCCCCGCCACGCAGGAGTTCGGCCCCGAACCGGAGCGGCCGGCCGTCGTGGCCCTGCTGACCAACCGGTGGCGCTCCGTGGACCACGCCGCCGCGGCGACCCTGCTCGACCTCGCGGCGCGCGGCCTGGTCGAGGTGCGCCAGCCCTCGGACGACCCGGCGCAGAGCACGGTGCACGTCACCGGCACGGACGCGGACACAGGCGACCTGACGCCGTACGAGCGGCGGGTCCTCGCCCGGATCACCGAGCAGGCGGGCGCAGCCGGCGCCCCGATCGGTGCGATCGCCTTCCGCGCGCAGGAGCGCGCGAGTTCGTGGAACGGCGCGCTGCGCAAGGAGATCGTCGCCGAGGCCCGGCTGCGCGGGCTCTCCCGGTCCCGGTTCGCGCCGCTGCTGTCCGGCGCGCTGGCCGTGGCCGCCTTCGGCCCCGGGGTGCTCCTCGGGCTGGGCGGCCTCACCGGCGGCCACAACATCCGCGCCGCGATCGTGGTCGGGGTCCTCCCGTCCGTCCCGCTGATGTACCTGCTGGCCAGGGCTCTCGGCGAGCGCGCGACGCGGCTCGGCCTGGAACGGGCGGGACACTGGGCCGGCGTCCAGGCCTGGCTGCGGGCGCACGAGGACTTCGCCCCGCTGCCGCCCGCGTCCGTCGCCGTGTGGGACCGCTACCTCGCGTACGGCGCGGCGCTCGGCGTGACCATCCGGACCTCCCGGCTGCTCGGCTTCGACGCGGGCGACAAGCGGCGCGTCTGGTCCTCCTACGGGGGCGCCTGGCGCCCGGTGCGGATCCGCTACCCACGTCTTCGCCCCGGCTTCGGCGCGACTCCCGCCCAACTGCTCCGACTGGCCGGCGCCGCAGCGGTGGTGGCCGTCGGCCTGGTCCTGTTCGCGGCGCTGCGCCGGCCCGAGTGGGCCGTCACGTCCGGCCCCGACGCGAGCCACTCGCTGCGCCGCCCGGGCCTGCTGCTGACCCTCGGCTGGGTCGGCATCGGGCTGCTGGCGATCGCGGCGGCCGGCCGCTTCAGCCGGTGGACGCTCTTCCTGGCGTTCCTCGCGACGATGCCCGGCAACTACGCGAGCGGCCACGGCTGGCTGACCCACGGCATGGACGGTTCGGGCCCCCTGCCGGGCGAGACCGCCGCGATCGCCGTCTTCGGCGCGGTCACCGGCTACTACCTGGTCCTCGCCGTCCTGGAGCGCCGCGCGCCGCTCACCGTCACCGGCGAGGTGCTGCGCCTGGAGCCGCGCAAGCGCGAGAAGGCGCCGCGGTTCCTCGCGGTGGACACGGGCGACTCGGACCGCACCGTCGCCTGGGCCCTGCCGGCCGGGGCACCGGCGCTCGCGCCGGGAAAGGTGGTCCGTCTGTCGGTGTCGCCGGGCACCCGGGCGGTCAGGTCGGCGGAGCCCGCCGCCACCTGACCGCGACCCACCCGCCGGCCGTGGTCAATCCGCGCGGCCGCGCGGGAGAACGGCGCGGACGACGGCGCCGGCGGGGGCGTTGGCGGCCGTGAACGTCCCTCCGAGTTCCTCGGCGCGTTCGGCCATCGAGCGGAGGCCGACCCCGGCCGTCGAGTCGCCGCCGGCCGTGGAGCCACCGCCGGGGAAGCCGGTGCCGTTGTCGGCGACCTCGACGGTGACCCGGTCGGCCGGGGCGTGGAGCGTGAGCCGGGCGGAGGTCGCACCGGAGTGACGGACCACGTTGTTGAGGGCCTCCCCGCTGATGCGGTAGACGGCGACCTCGACGGCGGCCGGGAGCGCGGGCAGCGGGTCGGGGCGCAGGTCGAGGGTCACCTTGAGCGACCGGCTGCCGAAGGTGTCGGCGAGCTGCCGCAGCGCGCCGGCCAGGCCCTCGCCGTCGAGGCAGGCGGGGGCCAGGCCGTCGGTGATCCGGCGCAGTTCGGTGATCGCCCGGCCGATGCCCGTGGACGCCTCGGTGAGCGAGGTGGCCGCGGTGGAGCCGCCGGGCAGGCCGGAGAGGGCGGTGTCGATCCGCAGGCGCAGGCCGGAGAGGGCGGGGCCGAGACCGTCGTGGAGGTCGTGGCGGAGCCGGCGCCGCTCCTCCTCGCGGGCCAGCACGAGCCGCTCGCGGCTGGCCCGGAGGTCCTGGTAGAGGCCGAGCGAGGCGATCGCGGGCGAGGCCTGGTCGGCGAGGAGGCTCAGCACCGCGCGGTCCTGCCGGTCCAGTTCGGTCTGCCCGGGGCGCGGTGGCACCAGCAGTTCGCCGATCCCGGCGCCCTCGTAGGTGAGCGGGAAGGCTTCGTACACGGGGGGAACGGCCTCACCGGGCAGGTCGGGCGTCCCGAACCGGGCCAGTTCGCGCGGCCCGCAGCGGGTCCGGACCCGGACGGCGGCAACGGGAAGCCCGAGGGCCTCCACGACCGTGCGGCACAGCAGCGGCGGCGCGTCCGCCGGATTGACGGCATGGCTCATCCGCTCCGCCAGCTGCCGCACCAGCTGGTACGGGTGGGCCCGCTCGCCGTAGTAGTACCGGTCCACGGCGCGCTCCACACCCCGGGCGGCCGGTCGCAGCAGCACACCGATGACCCCTGCCGTGGCCAGCTGCCACCACCGGGCGCCGGAGCCGGTGCCGGAGCCGGGCAGGAGGCGGTGCGTCAGGTAGACGGCGAGCAGCACGACGACGAACAGCAGCGTGCAGAAGGCGTAGGCGGTCAGGTAGCGCCGGGTGACCCGGTCCAGGGAGAGCCGGCGGTCGCGCCGGAAGGCGGCGAGCGGCACCAGCATCCAGGCGGCCTCACCGGCCACGATGACCGCGTACGGCAGCCACGCGGGGTAGTCGCCGAGGTAGTGCGGGACGGTGGCCAGCGCGGCCCACACCCCGTAGACGAGCGTGACCTCGAACAGGTGCGGGTGCGATCCGGGCGAGCGCCACCAGCGGACCCCGGCCACCGTCAGGGTGAACACGAGGCTGCCGGCGAACACGTCCATGCCGTGCGGGCCGAGCCAGCCGTCCAGCCAGGCGAACAGCGCGGTGCCGTGGAGCGGGTTGGGCAGGGTGTCGAACGCGGGCACCCGGGCGGTGTTGGCGAACGCGAGCACCGCGCTCCAGGCGGCCACCAGTACGGTGATCGAGCGCCAGATCCCGCCGGGCAGCCGGGCGTCGGGGAGCCAGAGCGGGAAGCCGATCACCAGGAAGGCGTTGACGATGTCGGCGGCCAGCACGAGCGCCATGACCGCACCCGTGACCGCCGGACCGGCACCGGCGAGCGCGGCGGCGAGGAGCACCACCATGCGCAGCGACTGGAGCAGCCCGCTGACCACCAGGAGCGTGCCGAGCGCCCGGCTGTTGCCGTTGACCACCAGGAACAGCCCGGCGAGGGTGAAGATCAGGCCGAGCGCGACCCAGACACCGTCGTAGAAGTAGTGTCCGCCGACGCCCTCCGTCCCCGGGTGGGTGAGTGCGAGGAGCGACCACACCGCGGCGCTCGCCAGCGTGCCCGCGGCGACCGCCAGGGCTCCCACGCCCAGGCCACCACCGCTCCCGAACCCGCTCATCCGCTCACCGCCTCCCTGGTCCTCCCCATGGTCTCCGCGCCCGTGTCCCGACCGCACGGGCCACCGGTCCCGGTTCCGACGGGACCGGTGGCAGCCGCTGCCCGGCCCCCCTACTCCCGCGGGCCGGTCGCCGCGTACAACGTCGTGCCGAGGGCCAGCAGGGTGAGGGCCGTCGCGGTGGAGGCGGGGGTGTCGGGGGGAAACGTCATCCAGTGGAGCACCTCACCTGCGGTGCCGCGCGGGGATGGGGTCAGGAGGGTGAAGGCGAGCCAGCCGACCGGGAGGGTCCAGGCGAAGTGGGCTCCGCACAGGACCGCGCCCAGGGCGGCCAGGCCGGTCAGCCCCGCCGCGGCGCGGACGACCACCGCGGTGGGGGCCAATTGTGTTCCTGCCGCCTGGACGGCCAGCAGGGCCGCGGCGGTGAGCAGGCCGATGAGCAGGACGTGAGCCGCCCGGCGGGGCGCCCAGCGGATCGCGGCCGTCCGTTCCAGGGTCACGTCCCGGCCGCCGAGTCCGACGGAGGCGGCGGCGACGTTCGTGGTCAGGACGAGGATCGCCGTCCCCACCTCCGCGTGCTCCGGACCGTCGAGGGCCCAGAGCGCCGCCGTGACGAGGGCGATCGCGGCGGCCGACACGGGCACCTGGCGCGAACGGGCGTACAGGGTCAGCCACCTCATCGGGCCGCCTCCCCGGTCAGTGCCCGGAGGTGGCCGTAGCCCGAACAGGAGACGGTCGCGGCACGCAGTTCCGCGATCCGGGAGCGCTGCTCGGCCGGCGGCAGTGCTGTCAGCCTCTGCCAGGCGTTCTCGGCCTCCGCCCAGGTCGTGAGTTCGTACGCCTCGGTGCCGCGGTCCTCCAGCGGCTGGAACCGTGCGTCGTGGAGGGCCCAGCTCACGGCGATGCTCTGGACGGCGACGCCGAGGCGGCCCCCGCCCTCCCGGTCGTTGTCCCCGTGGCAGGTCGGTGCCAGGCCCTTCCCGATCAGCACGCGGGTCAGCTGCTCACCCGTCGCGTCGCGCAGCAGCCGTTCGTCGAAGTCCACCATCACCACGTCGGCGGAGAGGGCGCGTTCGGCGCCGAGCGCGTAGAGCGCGGTGTCCTCCCGCACCGAGGTCGGCGCCGTGTCGCCGAGGACGTCGTGCAGCACGCGCAGCGCCTCCTTGCCGCGCAGCGAGAGCTCGGGCAGGCGGTCGCGGTTCGCCTGCGTCACGCACACCGGCCCGTCGCAGACGAGCGCGGCGGCCGCCTTGTCGACGACGTAGGTGTCGCGGGGCTCGGCCGGGAGGACCGCCAGGGCCAGGGCCGCGCCGGTCAGGACGGGAACCACCCCGAGCAGCCGGCTCCGGCGCGTCGTGGCGGCCAGCAGGGCGAAGCCGGTGCCCAGCAGACCGAGCAGCCAGAGCGTCTGGCCGAGGTGCACGGAGCCGGACAGGGTCAGCAGCATCTGCCGCGGATCCACGGTCACCGGGGAGAACAGGGCGAGCCGGTTCGGCGCCAGGCCCGACGGCAGGGCCCCGTCGCCGCTCTGCCGCAGCAGGAGGCTCCCCAGCATCAGGAAGGTCACCACCAAGGCGGGCGGCGTGAGCACGGACGGGAGCGCCCGCGCGACGCCCATGCCGAACACCGCCCCCGCGACGAGGGCCAGCACCGCAACGAGAGAGATCGGCAGCCAGCCGAGGGACATGTACGTCGTCCGGCCGAGGGCCACCTCGGCCCCGCCCACGATGAGCAGGAGCCCGAAACCGCAGGACACCCCCAGCGCCATCGCGCCCGCCGGCAGCGCCGCGCGGCGCCAGGCCGGACTCGGCGTGGTGCTCAGCAGCTCGCCCATCCGCGAGCGGGAGTCGCGCAGCCCGTACGCCGCCCCCAGGCCCACCACCAGCGGCCACCAGAACCCGAGCAGGTACCGGGTCCACATGGCCATGGTGGTCCACTGGGCCGTCCACCCCGCGTTGCCCCGCCACCAGATGCCGTCGATCAGGAAGAAGACCGCCAGGCTGCCCAGCAGCACGACGCCGCCGGCCCACGGCGCGGCCGAGCGCTTCAGCTCGGTCCGCAGCACCCGCCCGTTCACCACGTACCCCCCGGCTGCCCGGAGTTGCTCAGCAGCGCCGAGTAACCGCGCTCCAGCGGACTGTCACCCGGGTGCTCGGGGCCACCGGCCGCGGCCAGGGCCTCGGGCGTGCCCTGGAACACGAGGCGGCCGTCGGCGAACAGCACCACGTCGGAGCAGGCCGCCGCGACGTCCTCGACCAGGTGGGTGGAGACGATCACGCAGGCCTCGCGGCCCAGTTCCTGCAACAGCTCGCGCAGCCGCAGCCGCTGCGCCGGGTCCAGGCCGACCGTCGGCTCGTCCAGCAGCAGCACCGTCGGGTCGTTGACGATGGCCTGGGCGATGCCCGCCCGCCGCACCATGCCGCCGGACAGCGTCTTCATCCGGTGGTCGGCGCGATCGGCGAGGCCGACCCGTTCCACGGCCCGCTGGACCGCCCCGGGGATGTCCGCCTTCGGCACCTCCTTCAGCCAGGCCATGTACTCGACGAACTCGCGCACCGTGAAGCGCTTGTAGTAGCCGAACTCCTGGGGCAGGTAACCGATCCGGCGCCGCAGCGCCCGGTGGTCGCCCAGCGCGCTCACGGGGGTGCCGAGCAGCTCCAGCGAACCGGCGGCGGGGCGGAGCACGGTGGCCAGGGCACGGATCAGGGTGGTCTTTCCGGCGCCGTTGGGCCCCAGGAGGCCGTGGGTGCCGGTGCCCAGGGCGAGGTCCAGCCCGTCGACGGCGAGCTTCCGCCGCCCGGCGCGCACGCTGAGGCCGGTGGCCCGGACCTCCCAGGCGTAGGTCTTCGGCGCGATGTCGACCGCGCTCGTCACAGGTGTCATGGATGGTCCCTTTCGGGGGCATCGATTGGGTTTCGAAGGTCTGGGGTTTTGAAGGTCTGGGGTTTTGAGGGTCTGGGGCTTTGAAGGTCTGGGGCTTTGAAGGTCTGGGTTTCGAGGCTCTGGGCTTCGACACTCTGGGCTTCGAGGGTCAACGAGGGCTTCAGAGAGCCGAGTAGACGTTCCGACGGGCGACCACGGCGCCGACGCCGAGCGCGAGGAGCAGTCCCCACAGGGGCAGGACGTTCGCCTCCAGGACGACGGGAACGCGCTGGGTGAACCAGGCGGGTGCCACGACGGCGACGCCCCACACGGCGGCCAGTCCGGCGGCGGCGCGGGTCACCCCGACGACGCTGCCCAGCGCCAGGGCGGCGGAGGTGAAGGCCAGGGAAGGCAGCAGCCATTGCGCGGCCGTCATCGCCCCGGTCAGCCAGCCGTGCACCAGCAGCCCCGGCAGCACGACGCCGAGCACCGCCGCGGTGCGGCGGAGGAGCAGGGGCAGTCCGGCGCGGGCGGTCGACGCCGTCAGTTCGTGCGCCGGGTCCAGGCCCCGCGACCACGACACCGCCACACCGCACAGCGGCAGCACGGGCGCGACCAGCAGCAGGAGCGACGGGCTGCCGAGGGTGGCCGACGACGCGCCCCCGTCCAGCAGCAGAGCGGCCAGTGTGACGGCGGCGGTCATGGCCAGCCAGGGCGTCATGACGGGCGTCAGCCAGGCCGTCACCCAGCGGGGCCTGCGTCGCCGGGCGGGCGCCCGGACGGCGGCGGCCAACTGCGGTTCCAGACCGGCCCGGACGGAGTCGACGAGCGCGGCGATCCCGGGTGCCTCGCCGGGGACCGCGGCCGCCAACCGACCGCGGCACGGCGCGCACGTCTCCAGGTGGGACTCCAGCGCCCACAACGTGTCCGCGGGCAGTTCGACGTCACCGCGCGCGTAGTCGGCGATGAGCCCCGCCGACGCGTGTTCCGGGCTCATGCCACCTCTTGTGCCAGTGCTCATGCCAGTTCCTCCCGCATCGCGATCCGGGCCCTGCGGGCACGCGTCTTGACGGTCCCTTCGGGCAGCCTGAGCAGGACGGCCGTCTCCCGGACGGACAGCCCGTCGAGCACCATGGCCTGCAGGACCTGCCGCAGTTCCGGCGCCAGCCGACGCAGCGCATCGCCGACGTCGCCGCCGACGGTCCCCGCGAGCGCCTCCTCCTCCGCCGCCGGCACCACCGCCGACTCGGCGGCGGCGACGGGCGGTTCGGCGTGGTGCGCGCGACGCCGGAACGCGTCCACCAGCCGGCGCGCCGCGATCGTCCACAGCCACCCGACGGCCGTCCCACCCACCGCGCTCCCGGCGAACGCGCCGGCCGCGCGCCACACCGCCAGGTACGTCTCCTGCATGACCTCGGCGACGATCTGCTCGTCCGAACAGCGACGGCGCAACCGCACCGCCAGCCACGGCGACGTCCGGCGGTACAGCTCCTCGAACGCCCCGCGGTCACCTCTGGCCACCAGGCGGAGGAGTCGCTCCTCGTCCAGCTCGTCCAGTGCTCTCCTGCGTGATCTCACACCAGCCAGACGCCGGATGCGGCGTGCAGGTTCTTGATTCGGCGTGACCTGCGTCACAGCCGGCGGCGCTCGGGGTGTCCGGGCGTTGTGTTCGGGGCCTTCGGAGTGTTCGGGAAATGCGAAAAGCCCCTGATCCGAATGGATCAGGGGCTTTTCTTGAATGATTGTTCGGCGGCGTCCTACTCTCCCACAGGGTCCCCCCTGCAGTACCATCGGCGCTGT
>NZ_JBHWGV010000204.1:0-9239 GCF_042732955.1 Kitasatospora sp. NPDC059747
CCCCGCCGCGCCCCCGCGGGGCGGCGGGGGGGGGGGCGCCCCCCCCCCCCGGGGCCCCCCCCCCCCCCGGGGGGGCGGCCCCCCCCCGGGGGGGCCGCCCAGGGGCGCACCTCGGTGCGCCCGGGCGGCGGGCGGCGCCGGGCCTCCGGCAAGGGCGCGGGGCCGCGGGCGCGGCCCAAGGAGTCCCCGGTCGTGATCGCGGCGCGCCTGGTCGGCGAGCTGTGCATCACGCTCGGCGTCGTCATGCTGCTCTTCGTCTCGTACCAGTTGTGGTGGACCAACGTGCAGGCCGACGCGGCCGCCGACGGCGCCCGCAGCCAGCTGGAGAAGCAGTTCGACGCCGCCCAGCCCGGCCAGCCGGGACAGCCGGCACCGGATCCGGCGAAACCCGAGACGTTCGAGCCCGGCAAGGGCTTCGCGATCATCTACCTGCCCAAGCTCGGGCTGAAGTTCCCGATCGCCGAGGGCACCTCCAAGTCGGCGGTGCTCGACAACGGCCTGGTCGGCCACTACACCGGCACCGGCATGCCGGCCGACAAGGCCGGCAACTTCGCGCTCGCCGCGCACCGCAACACCCACGGCGAGCCGTTCCGGTACATCAACAAGCTCGGCAAGGGCGACCAGGTCGTGGTGGAGACCGCCACCGCGTACTACACGTACGAGATCACCGGCGGCATCCCGGAGACCTCCCCCAGCAACGTCAGCGTGATCAAGGCCGTCCCGAACGGTTCCGGCTACACCGGCCCCGGCCGGTACATCACCCTCACCACCTGCACCCCGGAGTTCACCTCCAAGTTCCGCCTCATCCTGTTTGGCAAGATGACCGAGGAACGGCCGCGCAGCCAGGGCAAGCCGGCCGCGATCGCGGGCGGGTAGCCACCCGGCCGCAGGCGACGGAGGGGGAGCACCGGTGACGCAGGACGAGACGGCCGTGGAGGCCTTCCCGCAACCCGGTCCGGGCGGTGCGCCCGGACCGGAGCCGGCGCGGCGCGGGAGGGGCCGGGCGCCGGCCGTCCTCGGGGTCCTCGGCGAGCTCCTGATCACCCTGGGCCTGGTGCTCGGCCTGTTCGTCGCCTACTCGCTCTGGTGGACCAACGTCGAGGCGGACCGCTCGGCGTCCGAGGCCTCCGACAAGCTGCGCAGCGCCTGGGCCGCGGGCCCCACCGGCACGCCCTCGCCGACGCCCGGAGCGACGGCCGCCGCGCCCGCCTACGCGGCCGGGGACGGGGTCGGCTTCCTGCACGTCCCGGCAATGGGCAAGGACTACCAGGTGCTGATCCGGATGGGCGCCGACACCGACACCCTGGCCGAGGGCGTCGCCGGGGTGTACGAGCAGCCGTACCGCGCCGCGATGCCCTGGGACGCGACCGGCAACTTCGCGCTGGCCGCGCACCGGGACGGCCACGGCGCCAAGTTCCACGACCTGGACGCGGTCCGCAGGGGCGACGCGATCGTCGTCGAGACCAAGGACAAGTGGTACGTCTACAAGGTCGACAACACCCTGCCGGAGACGTCCAAGTACGACACCGGCATCGTCGCGCCCGTCCCGACCGGCTCCGGCTACAGCGCCCCGGGCCGGTACATCACGCTGACCACCTGCACGCCGGTCTACACCTCGCGCTACCGGATGGCGGTGTGGGGGAGCCTGGTCCGGGTGGATCCCGTGGACGCCGGGCGGACCCCGCCGCCCGAGCTGCGGCACTCCTGAGCCGCTCCTGCCCGCCGGAGAACGCCCGAGGGCCCGCCGCAGTCGCTGCGACGGGCCCTCGGTGCTGTCGTGACAACCCCCACCAAGCCTCAGGACCCCTCAGAAGAAGGGGAAGAAGGGCTTAGGGGTTGTTCCCCCCTTTGGGGTTGGAGGGTGAGGGGCCGGGGTCCCCCCCTTTGGGCGGATCGGCCGGCCTCGTGACCAGGTTGACCTGGGTGTTCGGGTCCAGCATGGTGCCGGCCGGCGGGTTGGTCATGATGACCACGGCGTTCGGGTCCGACGGGCCGGTCACGGCGTAGCCGAGGCCGAGCTTCTGGAGCTGGCTGACGGCGTCCGACAGCTTGACGTTCTGCAGCGGCGGGACCTGGGCCTTGTCCGGCGCCTTGAAGACGACCAGCTGGATCTTCGTGTTGGCCGGGGCCTTGGTGTTGGCCGCGGGCGTCTGCGACGCGACCGTGTCGACCTTGGTCGGGTCGGTCGTCGCCACCGTCTTCGACATGTCGACCTGGAAGCCCGCGCCCTGCAGCTGGGCCGCCGCGGCGTCCTTCTGCATGCCGAGCACGGACGGAACGGCGATCTTGCTCTTGCCCTGCGAGATCGTCAGCTTGATCGGCGCGCTCGGGTCGGCCGGGCTGTTGGCGGCCGGGTCCTGGGCGGTGACGGTGTCCTGCGGGGCGGTGTCGTCGTCCTTGTACTCGGTGGTGACGTTGGTGAAGCCGGCCGCGCTGAGGGCCTGCGTCGCCTGGTCCTTGGTCTTGCCGGTCACCGGCGGGACGTTCGCCTTGGCCGGGCCGGAGGAGACCTGCACGGTGATCGTGCCGTTCTCCGCGACCTGGGTGCCGGCCGCCGGGTTCTGGGTGCAGACCTGGTCCTTCTTCACGTTGGCGTCCGGGCAGGCGATCTTGTCGCCCTCGGTCACCACGAGCTTGGGACCGGCCTGCGCGGCCGCCGTCTTCGCGTCGGCCAGGCTCTTGCCGACCAGGCTCGGCGCGGCGAGCTTCGCGGGCTCCTTGCTGCCGCCACCGCCGTTGAACATCGCCTGGGCGACGAAGAAGGTGCCGACCAGGACCAGTACGGCGGCGACCGCCAGCACGATCCAGGAGGTGTTGCTCTTCTTCGGCCGGTCCCCGCGCCGGCCGCCCTCGGAGCCGTAGCCGTCGTCGTGGCCGCCGCCCGCCGGGGCGCCGGCGTAGGTCTGGCCGTAGCCGTCGTCCGGGTAGCCGCCCTGCTGCCCGTAGCCGGGCTGGCCGACCTGCGGCAGGACGGTGGTCGGACCGCCGGGCTGCTGCGGCAGCACGTTGGTCTGGCCGTACGGGTCGTGCTGCGGGTAGCCGTTCTGGTCGTAGCCGTACCCGGCGGCGCCCATGCCGTAGGCGGCCGCCTGCTGGGCGGCGGCGACCGGGAGGCCGTCGAGGAAGCGCTCGATGTCGTCGCGCATCTCGTCGGCGCTTTGGTAGCGGTAGTCGCGCTCCTTGGCGAGGGCCTTCAGCACGATCGCGTCGACCTCGGGGCGCACCTCGGGGTCGAAGACCGACGGCGGCTGCGGCTCCTCCCGGACGTGCTGGTAGGCCACGGCCACCGGGGAGTCGCCGACGAACGGCGGGCGGACGGTCAGCAGCTCGTACAGCAGGCAGCCGGTGGAGTAGAGGTCGGACCGGGCGTCGACCTGCTCGCCCTTGGCCTGCTCGGGGGAGAGGTACTGGGCGGTGCCGATGACGGCCGAGGTCTGCGTCATGGTCATCCCGGCGTCGCCCATCGCGCGGGCGATGCCGAAGTCCATGACCTTGACGTTGCCCTGCCGGGTCAGCATCACGTTGGCGGGCTTGATGTCGCGGTGGACGATGCCCGCCCGGTGCGAGTACTCCAGCGCCTGCAGGATGCCGATGGTCATCTCCAGCGCGCGCTCCGGCAGCAGCCGGCGCCCGGAGTGCAGCAGCTCGCGCAGCGTGGACCCCTCGACGTACTCCATCACGATGTACGGGATGGAGATGCCGTCGATGTAGTCCTCGCCGGTGTCGTACACGGCGACGATCGCGGGGTGGTTCAGGGACGCCGCCGACTGCGCCTCGCGGCGGAAGCGGGCCTGGAACGACGGATCCCGGGCCATGTCGGCCCGGAGCGTCTTCACTGCGACGGAACGGCCGAGCCGGGTGTCATGGCCGAGGTACACCTCGGCCATGCCGCCGCGTCCGAGGACGCCGCCGAGCTCGTACCTGCCGCCGAGGCGACGAGGCTCTTCCATAGTTCCGACCCTCTCCCTCACCCGCCGGTGAGGTTGTGACGTAGGTGTCCCCGCACGCTCTGGGTGACGCCGCGCGGCCCGCGACCGGTTCTCCGGCCGGGTCGTGCGCCGCCTCGCGGGCGGCAACGGGCACACCCGCTGCTGGCGGATACGCTACCGGTCGTACCACGTCGGACCGGAGTCACCCGTAGGCCGATACCAGACCGGTATCCGAACGGGGGTGCCGATCGTGACATTCCACTCACCCGCGGCCCTGCCCGTCACTTGCCGAGCACGGCCTGCATCACCGCCTTGGCGATCGGGGCCGCGAGGCGGCCGCCGCTGATGCCGTCGCGGTTCTGGGAGCCGTCCTCGACCACGACCGCGACCGCGACCGACTGGCCGTCCGAGGTCTTGGCCCAGGACGTGAACCAGGCGAACGGCAGGCCCGCGTTGTCCTCGCCGTGCTGGGCGGTGCCGGTCTTGCCGCCGACCTGGATGCCGGGGATCTTGGCGTTGGTGCCGGTGCCGTTCTCGACCACCGAGACCATCAGGTCCTGCATCTTCTGCGCGGTGGCCGGGCTCATGGCCTGGGAGAACTGCTTCTCGGTGTGCTTGGAGATGGTCGTCAGCGAGGCCGAGCGCTCCTGGTCGACCAGGTACGGCGTCATCAGGCTGCCGTTGTTGGCGATGGCCGCGGAGACCATGGCCATCTGCAGCGGGGTGGCGCGGGTGTCGTGCTGGCCGATCGAGTCCTGGGCGGTGCCGTCCAGGCTGGCGCTGTTCGGGAAGATGCTCTTCTCGGAGCGGACCGGGGTGTCGACGGTGCTGTTGAAGCCGAACTTCTCGGCCTGCGCCCGCATCTTGTCCTTGCCGAGGTCGGCGCCCATCTTGGCGAAGACCGTGTTGCAGGACTGGTCCAGGCCGGACTTGACGGTGGCGTTCTCGCACTTCTCGTTCGGGCTCTCGTTCTTGAGAACGGTGGCGGTGCCCGGCAGGGTGTACGGGTCCGGCGTGCTCGTCGCGTCGTCGACGTTCTGGTACAGGCCGTTCTCGAACGCGGCGGTCGCGGTGACCAGCTTGAAGGTCGAGCCGGGCGGATAGGTCTCCTTCAGCGCCCGGTTGAGCATCGGCTTGTTCGGGTCGGCGTTGAGGTCCGTCCAGGACTTGGAGTCCGAGTCCTCGCTGCCGGAGATGGTGCCCGGGTCGTAGGACGGGGTGGAGACCAGGGCGAGGATCGCGCCGGTCTTCGGGTCGAGCGCGACGACCGCGCCCTTCTTGTTGCCGAGTCCGTCCCAGGCGGCCTTCTGGGCCTTGGCGTTGATCGTCGTGACGACGTCGCCGCCCTTCTTCTGCTCACCGGTCAGCATGTCGAGGGTGTTGCGGAAGAACAGCCGGTCGTCGGTGCCGGAGAGGACGCCGTCCTCCAGGTTCTCCAGCCCGTTGGAGCCGTAGACCTGGGAGGAGTAGCCGGTGACCGGGGCGTACATCGGGCCGTCGACCCAGGAGCGCTTGTACTTGTAGCGCAGGCCGTTGACGAAGTCGGACTTCGTGACCGGCTGGCCGCCGACGACGATGTTGCCGCGCGGGTGGGCGTAGCGGTCGAACTGCTGGCGCTTGTTGTTGGCGTTGCTGGCCCAGGCGTCGGCCTGGACGCCCTGCACCCAGTTGGTGCGCAGCATCAGGGCCAGGATCAGCACGAGGCAGAAGATCGAGACCCGGCGGATCGGCTTGTTCATCTGGCGGGTCCTCCCTGGCCCTCGGTGGCGGGGGCGGGTTCGACCCCGGGTCGGCGGGCGCTGTCGCTGATCTTCAGCAGGATCGCGATGAGCGCCCAGTTGGCGACCACTGACGAACCGCCCTGGGCGAGGAACGGCATGGTCATACCGGTCAGCGGGATCAGCCCGGTGACCCCGCCGGCGACGACGAAGACCTGCAGTGCCATGGCGGAGGCGAGGCCGACGGCGAACAGCTTGCCGAACGGGTCGCGGGCGGCGAGCGCGGTGCGCAGGCCGCGCTGCACCAGCAGCGCGTAGAGCAGGAAGATCGCCATCAGGCCGGCGAGGCCGAGCTCCTCGCCGAAGGAGCCCAGGATGAAGTCGCTCTTGGCGGCGAAGTTGATCAGCCAGGACCGCCCCTGGCCGAGGCCGGAGCCGGTCACCCCGCCGGATCCGAGCGCCATCAGCGACTGGCCGATCTGCTCGGTGGAGCCCTTCGGCGGGTGCGGGGCGAAGGCGGCCATCGGGTCGATCCAGGCGTCGATCCGGGTCTTCACGTGGCCGGCGGTCATGGCGACGGCGGTCGCGCCGCCGACCGACATCAGCAGGCCGAACAGGATCCAGCTGGTGCGCTCGGTGGCGACGTAGAGCATCACCACGAACAGGCCGAAGAACAGGAAGGACGTGCCGAGGTCGTTCTCGAAGATCAGGATCAGCAGGCTGAGCAGCCAGATCACCACGATCGGTCCGAGGTCGCGCCCGCGCGGCAGGTAGAGGCCGGCGAAGCGGCGGCTGGCCAGGGCCAGGGCGTCCCGCTTGACCATCAGGTAGCCGGCGAAGAAGACGGTGAGGATGATCTTGGCGAACTCGCCGGGCTGGATGGAGAAGCCGCCCATCCGGATCCAGATCTTGGCGCCGAAGTCCTCCGCGCGGGCCGGGAAGAACGCCGGCGCGGCGAGCAGGACGAGGGCCGCGACCATCGAGATGTAGGTGTAGCGCTGGAGCACGCGGTGGTCCTTGAGGAACACCATGACGCCGATGAACAGCGCGACGCCGAGGCCGGACCACATCAGCTGGTTCTCGGCGGCCTTGAAGTTGCCGCTGAGCAGCTTGCCCGCCTTGTCGAGCCGCCAGATCATGACCACGCCGAGCCCGTTCAGCAGGGTGGCGAGCGGCAGCATCAGCGGGTCCGCGTACGGCGCGAAGCGGCGGACCAGCAGGTGTGCGACGAGGGCGAGCGAGCCCATCCCGAGGCCGTAGCCGAGCATGCCGCCGGGCAGCTCGGAGTCCATGGCGAGGCCCACGTTGGCGTAGGCGAGGACCGGGAGCAGGACGGCGAAGACCAGCAGGGCCAGCTCGGTGTTGCGCCGGTTGGGCGCTTCCTGCGGGGTGATGGTGGTGTTGCCCCGGCGCCGGCCGTCGAGCCGGGCGGCCGGCGTCCGGCGCCGGCCGGGCCGGCCCGCGCCGCTGCTCAGGTCGTAGGTGCTCACTGGTGGGCCGCTCCCTGCCGGCCGGCGGGCCGGCCGGGGGCGGGCCTATGTCGGGTCACGGGGGTCACTGCTTCGGGCAGGACTCGGCGCGCTGCCGGTCCTCGTCGCTCAGGCCGGGCACGTCGCCCGCCGCGCCGGGGGCCGGTGCGGGGGTGGTGACGGGCGGCGGGGTGGCCGGGGCGCTCGGGGTGGCCGAGGAGGTGGGCGTCGGGGTGGGCACCGCGGCCGCGGGGGCGCGGTTCTTCTCGCTCGGCTTCTCGCTCGGCGTGGGCGCGGGCGCGGCCACGAACCCGGCGGGGTCGGCGTACGTCGTCTGGGTGGCCTGGGTGCCCGCGGGCTGCCCGGTGGTGCCGGCCTTCGCGTCGCTGACCTTCTTGCAGAGCTTGGCCCAGCCGTCGAGCTCCTTGATGGTCGCGTCGGCGTCGTTCAGGCTGTTCACCGAGATGGTCTTGGTGACGTGCGCCTGCTGGTCCGTCGGCAGGTACTTGAGCGCGATGTCCTTGTACTCGGTGTGCACCGAGGAGAGGCTCAGGCCGGCCAGGTTCTGGTTGATGCCCTGGTAGACGGCGACGTGCCCGTCCTCCGCGCCGACGTAGTACTGGCCCTGGGTCCACTGGTAGCCGAAGTACCCGCCGCCGCCGAGCACGCCGAGGGCGACCAGGACGGCCAGCGAGACCTTGAGCCCCTTGCGCTTGCGCTTCGGCGGCTCCTCCTCGTCGAAGTCCTCGGTGCCGTAGACCGAGGGCTCGGCGCCGTTGTAGCCGCCGTACTCGCCCTCGTAGCCCTCGGCGGGGCCGAAGCCGCCCGACGCGTCGTAGCCGCCGTCGTAGCCCTCGGCGGGGCCGAAGGCGCCCTGGGGCGCGCGGCCGAGGCCGGCGGCGCGGCCGGCCGGGGTGTCGGCGATGGAGCGGTCGGTGGCGGCCGAGGACGGCGGGGCGTCGGCGACCGCGCCGACCACCACCGGGACGTCGTTGAACTGGCCGCTCATGGTGTCCGTGGCGCCGACGTCGATGACGTCCGCCACGATGCAGGTGATGTTGTCCGGGCCGCCGCCGCGCAGCGCGAGCTGGATCAGCTCCTGCACGGTCTGCTCGGGCGCGTAGTAGCTGCCGAGGGTGGCTTCGAGCGTCTGGTGGCTGACCGGGCCGGAGAGGCCGTCGGAACAGATCAGGTAGCGGTCGCCGGCCCGGACCTCGCGGATCGACAGGTCGGGCTCGACCTGGCCGCGGCCGTCCAGGGCCCGCATCAGCAGCGAGCGCTGCGGGTGGGTCTCGGCCTCCTCGGGCGTGATCCGGCCCTCGTCGACCAGGCGCTGCACCCAGGTGTGGTCCTGGGTGATCTGCACCAGCGACCCGTCGCGCAGCAGGTAGGCACGGGAGTCGCCGACGTGCACGAGGCCCATCCGCTGGCCCGTCCAGAGCATGGCGGTGAGCGTGCAGCCCATGCCCTCCAGCTGGGGGTCGTCCTCGACCATCTGCCGGAGCCGGTCGTTGGCGCCCTGGACGGCGTCACCGAGCAGGGTCAGCAGATCGGCGCCCGGCACGTCCTCGTCCAGACGGACGATGGAGCCGAGCACCTCGGAGGACGCGACCTCGCCGGCCGCGGCGCCGCCCATGCCGTCGGCCACGGCCAGCAGCCGCGGCCCGGCGTAGCCGGAGTCCTCGTTCCCCTCCCGGATCAGTCCCTTGTGGGAGCCGGCGGCGAAGCGCAGCACCAGGGTCATGCGACCTGTGCCCCCCTCTGGGTCATGGACGGGATGCTGTCCCTCATGCGCTACTACTTCCGCAGTTCGATGACGGTCCTGCCGATACGGATCGGCATGCCCGGCTGGAGCGGGGTCGGCGCGGTCAGGCGCTGCCGGTCCAGATAGGTGCCGTTGGTGGAGCCTAGATCCTCGACCGTCCACTGCCCAGTCTGGTCGGGATAGATCCTGGCATGCCGGGAGGACGCGTAGTCGTCGTCCAGCACGATGGTGGAGTCGTGCGCCCGGCCCAGGGTGATGGTCTGGCCCTGCAGCGCGACGGTGGTCCCGGCCAGGGAGCCCTGGACCACGACGAGCTGCGTCGGGGCGCCGCGGCGCCGGCCGCCGCCCGCGGTCGGGG
>NZ_JBHWGV010000205.1:0-5649 GCF_042732955.1 Kitasatospora sp. NPDC059747
GGGTTTGTATTTAGTTGTTGTTCTCTCTGGTGTACCTTGCTCGGCGCTGGGTGCGGGGGGGCCCCCCCCCCCCCTCGCCCGCGGCGGCGGGCTGGTGGATGGCGACGAGGCCGGCCTCGGCCAGGTCGGCCACGAGGATGCGGGCGACACCGAGCGGCACGCCGGCCAGTGCGGAGATCTCCGCGATGGATTTGACCTCACGGCAGAGGTTGACGATCCGGGCGTGCTCGGGCAGCAGGCCGCCGGTGCGCTCGGCCGATCCCGTGGTCGAGATCAGGGCCTCGATGGCGAGCTGGTAGCGGGGCCGGGTCCGGCCGCCGGTCATCGCGTACGGGCGGACCAGCGGCTGCTGCTCGTAGCCGTCGGACTGCTGCCCGCCGTAGCCGCTGCCGTACCCGCTGCCGTACGGGCCGGCGGGTGTCGAGGGCGGGGTCATGGGTCCTCCTTGTGCTGCGGCCTCGGGCAGCAGGTTCCAGCTGGGGCGTTCCAGCTGAGGCGGGATCAGCTGCCTGAGGGTAGCTGAGGGTCGAGCGCCGGGACCGGTCGGGTCGGACCCGGCGGGGAGGTGGGACGGTGGATGGGTGGGTGCCGTGCGGGCCCCCGGTCAGTGCAGGAGACTGCCCTGGAGTTCTGCGCGGAGTGCGGGGGTGAGGACGGCGCCTGCGCGGTCGACGAGCAGGGCCATCTCGTAGCCGACGAGGCCGATGTCGGAGTCGGGGGCGGCCAGGACGGCGAGGGCGGAGCCGTCGCTGACGGCCATGAGGAACAGGAAGCCCCGTTCCATCTCGACGACGGTCTGGTTGACCTCGCCGCCCTCGAAGATCCGGCTGGCGCCGGAGGTGAGGGAGGTGAGGCCGGAGGCGACGGCGGCGAGCTGGTCGGCGCGGTCCCGGGGGAAGCCCTCGGACATGCACAGCAGGAGGCCGTCCGCGGAGACCACCACGGTGTGGGACACCCCGGGGGTGTTGTCCACGAAATTGGTGATCAGCCAGTTCAGGTTCTGTGCGGCCTGGCTCATCTGGTTCAACTCAACGCTCCTGGTGATCTGCGCCGTTGCCGTCGCTCCGGCCCCCGAAACTATCGAACCCGGGCTGCTGGGCACCATGCTGGAAGCCGGGCCGGCCGGGCTGGCCGACCTGCTCCGCGCCCGCCCGGCGGCCCTGCTGGATGCCGCGGCGGAGGTTGGTCAGCCGGCCGCGCACCTCCTCGGGGGCCCGGGAGACCTGGGGACCGGTCAGCGGGGAGGCCTCGGCGGTGCCGGAGACCAGGTTGGCCTGCGGGGTCCGCCGGGGGAGGCCGGACATCGTGACGCCGCTGGTCGAGGGCTCCCGTACCTGCTCCGCGCGGCGCCAGCGCTCGTCGTTGGCCGACGGACGCCACGGGGCGTCGCCCTCACCGGGCTGCGGCTGGCCCTGGGGGACCTGCTGCTGCGGCGCGGCCTGCTGGCCGTGCTGGCCCTGGGGGGCCTGCTGCCGGGGCGGGCGGCCCTGGGGCTCCTGCCGGGCCTCCGGCGCCGAGGTGCCGGGGCGGCGCGGCTGGTACGCCGGCGGCCGGGCGTCCTGCGCGGCCCACGGCTGCTGCCCGGCGCCGCCCTCGGACGAGCCGGTCGGCAGCGCCATCGGCTCCTGGCGGACGGGCTCCGGACGGGCCTGCTCCTGGCGGACCGGCTCCGGGCGCACCGGGTTCGGCACGTTCGGCAGCACCGGCTCGACCAGGCCGAGGCCCAGCGGGTCGCGCGGGTCGATCTGGCTGGCCTCGAAGCGCGGGCGGGCGAACTGCTGGGTGCTCTCGACCGGGGCCGGTTCGGCCGGCGGGAGCTGGGCCTGCGGGGCCTGCTGCTGCGGGAGCTGCGGCTGGCGGTCGCGCTGCGGCGCGTCCGGGCCGGGGCGCTGCGGACGGCGCGGGGCCTGCGGACCCTGGCCGCCGGGGCCCTGCGGACCCTGCGGACCCTGGCCGCCGGGACCCTGGGGACCCTGGGGACCCTGCGGACCCTGACCGCCAGGGCCCTGCGGGCCGGGGCGGCCGGGCTGGCGGCGCTGCGGCAGGCCGTCCTGCGGGCGGTTGCCCGGGCGGGCGCCCTGGCGCGGCGCACCCGGCGCACCGGGTGCACCCGGGCGGCCGTGCTGCGGCTGCTCGCCGGTGCGGGGACCACCGTTCGGGTCGCCACCGGGGCGCGGGCGCTCCTGGCCGGGGCGGCCGGGCGCACCCTGCGGTCCGCCGGGCTGACCGGGCTGACCGGGCTGACCGGGCTGACCGGGGCCGCCGGGCTGCTGGCCGCGGCGGGGCAGGCCGGGGCCGCCCTGCGGCGGGCCCTGGCGGCCGGGGCCGCGCTGCGGCAGGCCACCCTGGGCCGACTGCTGCGGCTGCTGAGCCTGCTGCGGCTGCTGGCCCGGCAGACCCGGCTGACCCTGCGGGACGACCGGGTTCTCGCGGAGCGCCTTGCCGACCTGACGGGTGGGCAGGCCGCCGGTGCGTCCGCCGGGCGCACCGGGAGCGGTCGGGGCACCCGGCGCCGCCGGGGCGGCCGGACCGCCCTGGCCGAGCTGCGGGCGGCCCTGCGGGGCACCGCCGGCCGGGCCCTGGCCGAGCGCGGCCGGACCGCCCTGGCCGGCCGGCATCTGGCGCTGCTGGCGCGGCGTCGGGGCGACCCCGCGCTGCTGCTTGGCCTGCGCCGGACCGGGGCGGCCGGCGGTGCGGCGGTCGGCGGAGTTGGTGACGTCCACCGGGAGCATGACGAGCGCGGTGGTGCCGCCGGAGTCGCTGGGGCGCAGCTGGATGCGGATGCCGTGTCGCAGGGACAGGCGGCCGACCACGAAGAGGCCCATGCGGCGGGAGACGGAGACGTCCACCGTCGGCGGGTTGGCGAGGCGCTCGTTGATCTCGGCGAGGTCGTCGGGGCTCAGGCCGATGCCGGTGTCGTGGATCTCGACCAGCACGCGGCCGTCGGGCAGCGCGTGGCCGGTGACCCGGACGCGGGTCTGCGGGCTGGAGAACGAGGTGGCGTTCTCCAGCAGCTCGGCGAGCAGGTGGACGAGGTCGTTGACGACGCGGCCGGCGACCTCGGCCGACGGCACCGCGGCGAGTTCGATGCGCTCGTACTGCTCCACCTCGGACGCGGCGGCGCGGAGCACGTCGACCAGCGGGACGGGGCGGGTCCAGCGGCGGCCCGGGTCCTCGCCCGCGAGGACGAGGAGGTTCTCGCCGTTGCGGCGCATGCGGGTCGCGAGGTGGTCGAGCTTGAAGAGGTTGGCGAGCTGGTCCGGGTCCGCCTCGCGGCTCTCCAGCTCGGAGATGAGCGACAGCTGGCGCTGGATGAGGCCCTGGCTGCGGCGCGAGAGGTTGGTGAACATCGCGTTGATGTTGCCGCGGAGGAGGGCCTGCTCGGCGGCGAGGCGGACGGCCTCGCTGTGCACCATGTCGAACGCGTGGGCCACGTGGCCGATCTCGTCCGTGGAGTCGACGGCGACGGGTTCGACGGTGACGTCGACGTCGTGCGGGTCGCTCTCGGAGAGCGTCTTGACCAGCTCGGGCAGCCGCCGCTCGGCGACGTCCTCGGCCGCGGCCTGCAGGCGGGTCAGCGAGCGCACCATCGAGCGGGCGATCAGACCGGCGCCACCGAGGGCGACGAGCAGCACGAGGGCGACGGCGCCGGCGATGATCAGGGCGTCGGTGTCGGCCTGGGACTGGAGGTCCTGGGCCTTTCCGTCCAGGTTCTCCAGCAGCTTGGACTCGATCCGCTGCTCGGCCTTGATCTTGGCGGTGGCCTTCTCGTACCAGTCCTTGTAGCTGACCGGGTCGGTCTGGTGGATACCGCTCTGCTGGAGGATCGAGCGCGAGTAGCGGTCGGCGTCGGCGACGACGTTGTTGTAGCTCAGCTGCCCGCGCAGGTTGTCCAGGTCGTGCGCGGTGTAGATGTTGTTGAACGTCGTGAGCGCGTTGTCGTACGTCGTGCGCAGGCGGATGCCGAAGGACTCGTCGCTCAGGCTGAGGTCGGGGGCCTTGGGGTTGGCGAGCGCGGCGCTGATCAGGGCGCGCTGCTGCGAGGTCGCGTCCTTGGCCAGCGAGAACTGCTGGAGCGCGCGGGTCGCGACGACCAGGTCCTTGTTGTTCGACGCGAGCGCTATGTCCTGGGTGATGGACAGCAGGTCGCGGATGATCACGTCGTACGCGGTGATCGTCGACTGGATGTTCTGGTTGTTCTGGTACGGCGTGTTGCGCGCGTCCGAGATCGAGTTGAGGTCCTTGCGGATCTGGAACAGCAGCGCCTTGCCGCCGGAGAGTTCGAGGTTCTCGAACTTGTCGGAGGAGGCGGTGAAGGTCCGGCTCAGGTCGTCGGTGGTCTTGCGCGCGGAGACGATGTCGTCGTCCAGCGGGTCGCTCGGCCGGTTGGTGATCGGGCCGGCGCTGATGTCGCGCTCGGTTTGCAGCGCGTCGGCGAGGTTGGTCGCCTTCTTGGCCAGGTCGGACAGGTTGGCCATCTGGGCGAGCTGCTGCGAGGCCTGCATCGAGGTCTGGATGCGCAGGCCACCGAGGACCAGCGAGACCAGGACGGGCAGCGCGAGCAGCGCGATCAGTCGGGTCCGGATCCGCCAGTTGCGCATCGCGAGCCGGCTCAGACCGGTGGCGCGGCGCCTGGTGAGGGACGTGCGGAGCTTGTCGCGGGCGGATTTCCGGTCCTGGCTGTCCTGCTCCGGGCGGCCGGTGCCCTCGGGCGTCGGCGGTTCGGCCGGGCCACCGGGGGCCGCCGCCGGCTGGGGGGCTGCCACAGGCTCGCGCGACTCCGGGTTCCCCGCGGCGCCGCTACCCCTCTTGAAACGTCCCTGCACTGGCGTCGCAACCTCTGGACCGGGCGTCCCGCCGCGTTGCCACGGCCTGGACGGTGTCGAGTTTCCATCCGCACCCCGGCCGGTCCGGGAGAGCGGGCACCGGGGTGGACTGCTCCCTACCCACGGTCCGTGGCATTCCAGCACAGCGAGGGAATCCCAACAAGGGCCGCCGGGAACCATCGGTCACGGCTACCGACCGCGTGCGCGGTTTCACGGACTGTGCGGTAACCGGACCGGAATACCGCCTTTTTCGGACACTCGTCCGATACATGCCAACGAGACCCTAGATCGACAAGAGTCGCAGACCTGCCGGAATGCCCGGTATCGGTGTTTTGTCGGGAAATCCCGTTCCGGTGAAATGTCGGATATCGGAGATTTGCAGACCTATTTGTGAGCAAAATCACAGGCGAATGTGTAGCTTTGGTCACGGTCCCTGTGGAATGAGATCTCGTAACCTGGCTGCATCCGGAGCACGGCCCCGATCAGCCTGCCCAGAATCCCTCCGAATCAATCGGACTCACTCAGGCCGTGCCGCCGCCGTCGTGGCGCGCCCGGCCGCGAACACGAGGTGCTGACTCGATGTCCCAGGCGAAGAAGGCCACCAAGTCCACGCTGCCCTGCCGCTCCACGGCGAACCCGCGCCGGACCACGCTGGCCTCGGTCGAGGACTTCAGCAAGATCCCCGGCGCCCGCAAGCCCGAGGACAAGGCCGTCACCTACTCGACCGACCTGCCCGGCAACACCGCGAACCCGCGCCGCACCCAGCTGATGGTCGCGCCGGTGGCCGTCCCGCAGGACTGATCCCGCCCCGCGCCGCGCGAAG
>NZ_JBHWGV010000205.1:5659-8319 GCF_042732955.1 Kitasatospora sp. NPDC059747
CGGCCCCGCGCCGCGCGATGGGCGCCGCCGCCGTCGAACCGGCCGCGGCGCCCTTCGCGTTCGCGCGCCGGGACCGCCGGGCCGGCCACGCCCGGACGGCGCCCGCGCCGAACAGGCCCGAAGCGGCCGGGGGAGGGCCCACGCGATAGCCTGGTCGACGATTGACGGGGCCGCGCCCACGCCGGGCGGGGCGCCCACCAGCGCCCGGGGGCGCCCCGGGCGGCCGACGAAGCGAGGGGTAGCCCAGCCGTGCGCATTGCGAGGTTTTCCGTCCGGGAAGGGAGCCCTGCCGCCGGCAGCGTCTCCTTCGGCGTCGTGGAGGGGGACCCGGCCCGGCCGGAGTCGCTGGTCGTCCACGCCCTGGCCGGCCACCCGTTCGGCCAGCCGCAACCCACCGGCGAGAGCTACCGCTTCCAGGACGTCCGGCTGCTCAGCCCGATGCTCCCCAACAAGATCGTGGCGGTCGGCCGCAACTACGCGGCCCACGCGGCGGAGATGGGCGGCGGCGTCCCGGACGTCCCGCTCACCTTCTTCAAGCCGTCCACCTCGGTGATCGGCCCGACCGAGAGCATCGCCTACCCGCCGTTCTCCTCGGACGTCCACCACGAGGCCGAACTCGCCGTGGTGATCGGCCGGATGTGCCGCGAGGTCCCGCTGGAGCGGGTGCCCGAGGTGATCCTCGGCTACACCTGCGCCAACGACGTGACCGCCCGCGACGTCCAGCAGCGCGAGGGCCAGTGGGCCCGGGCCAAGGGCTTCGACACCGCCTGCCCGCTCGGCCCCTGGATCGAGACCGACGTCGACCCGGGCGACCTCGCGATCACCTGCACGGTCAACGGCGAGCTCCGCCAGAGCGGGCGCACCTCCCAGATGGTCCGCTCGGTGGCCGAGCTGATCGTCCACATCTCCGAGGCCATGACGCTGCTGCCCGGCGACGTCATCCTCACCGGCACACCCGCTGGGGTGGGCCCCGTCAACGTCGGCGACGAGGTCGCCGTCTCCATCGAAGGCATCGGCACTCTCGCCAACAAGGTGATCAAGCGTGGCTAACACTGACCCGGCCGTCCGGGTTCGCTTCTGTCCCTCCCCGACCGGCAACCCCCACGTGGGCCTGGTCCGCACCGCCCTCTTCAACTGGGCCTACGCCCGCCACAACGGCGGCACGCTGGTCTTCCGGATCGAGGACACCGACGCGGCCCGCGACTCCGAGGAGTCGTACGAGCAGCTGCTCGACGCGATGCGCTGGCTCGGCTTCGACTGGGACGAGGGCCCGGAGGTCGGCGGTCCGCACGCGCCGTACCGCCAGTCGCAGCGGATGGACATCTACGCGGACGTCGCCCGCCGCCTGCACGAGGCCGGCCACGCCTACCACTGCTACTGCAGCACCGAGGAGCTGGACGCCCGCCGCGAGGCCGCCCGCGCGGCCGGCAAGCCCTCCGGCTACGACGGGCACTGCCGGAACCTGACGGACGACCAGGTCGCCGTCTACAAGCTGGAGAAGCGCGAGCCGATCCTGCGCTTCCGGATGCCCGACAAGACCATCGCGTTCGACGACCTGGTCCGCGGCACGCTCAGCTTCGAGCCGGAGAACGTGCCGGACTACGGCATCGTCCGGGCCAACGGCGCCCCGCTGTACACCCTGGTGAACCCGGTCGACGACGCCCTCATGGGCATCACGCACGTGCTGCGCGGCGAGGACCTGCTGTCCTCCACCCCGCGCCAGATCGCGCTGTACGAGGCGCTCGCCGGGATCGGCGTGGGCACCGGCGCCACCCCGCGCTTCGGCCACCTGCCGTACGTGATGGGCGAGGGCAACAAGAAGCTCTCCAAGCGCGACCCGCAGGCCTCGCTGAACCTGTACCGCGAGCGCGGTTTCATCCGCGAGGGCCTGCTCAACTACCTGTCCCTGCTGGGCTGGTCGCTGGCCGACGACCGCGACATCTTCGACACGGACGAGCTGATCGCGGCCTTCGACATCGCGAAGGTCAACTCCAACCCGGCCCGCTTCGACCTGAAGAAGTGCGAGGCGATCAACGCCGAGCACGTCCGCAAGCTGGCCCCGGAGGACTTCGTCCGCCGCCTGGTGCCGTACCTGCAGGCGCCCGGCCTGCTGCCGGCCGAGCCCACCGCCGAGCAGCTGGACCTGCTCGCCAAGGTGGCACCGCTCACCCAGGAGCGGATGGTCGTGCTGAGCGAGATCGTCAACATGGCCGGCTTCCTCTTCGTCGACCCGGCCGACTTCGCGGTCGACCCGGACGACGCCGCCAAGGCGCTGACCGCGGACTCCCGCCCGGTGCTGGAGGCCAGCATCAAGGCGCTGGAGGAGCTCGGGGACTTCACCCCGGAGCCGATCCAGGCCGCGCTGCGCGAGGCGCTGGTGGAGGGGCTGGGCATCAAGCCCAAGTTCGCCTTCACGCCGCTGCGGGTGGCCGTCACCGGCCGCCGGGTCTCGCCGCCGTTGTTCGAGTCGATGGAGCTCCTCGGCCGCCCCGAGACGCTGCGTCGCCTGCGTTCCGCCCTGGACGCCCTGCCGGCCGCCTGAACGGGCCGCTGAGCACGCCCGCGGGGGCCCGCCCCTGGAGCCGGCCCCGCCGGCGCCGTCGCGCGTCCCGGGGGCCCCCGGGCAGACGGGTTGGTGATGGATATTTTGGCCGGGAACC
>NZ_JBHWGV010000205.1:8329-9110 GCF_042732955.1 Kitasatospora sp. NPDC059747
GCCGCCGCTCCGGGCCCGTGGCCCCCCCCCGGGGCCCCGCCCGGGGGCCGGCCCCGCGGCGTACCCGGAGGTCATCCGTCGGCCCCCCGGACGCTGCCTGGGGTTATCGATTTTGGAGCCAGGGCAGACGTCGGGTAATGTTCTTTCTGCGCCGCCCGGGAGGGAACGGACGAGGGAGCGAAAGCCCCCCGGCCGGGACCGAGCGAGAGGCGCAACGCCTGAGAGGATCCGACGAGGGTTCAACTCTGGTGGGGTATGGTGTAATTGGCAGCACGAGTGATTCTGGTTCATTTAGTCTAGGTTCGAGTCCTGGTACCCCAGCGCAGTACCGCAGTAACAGCACCACCGCAGGACAAGTGAAGATCAAGCCCCCGTTGTGTAGCGGCCTAGCACGCTGCCCTCTCACGGCAGTAGCGCCGGTTCGAATCCGGTCGGGGGTACTGATCCCGCAAGGGATCACCTGGAAAGCCCCCGTTGTGTAGCGGCCTAGCACGCTGCCCTCTCACGGCAGTAGCGCCGGTTCGAATCCGGTCGGGGGTACTGATCCCGCAAGGGATCGCCAGGAAGCCCCCGTTGTGTAGCGGCCTAGCACGCTGCCCTCTCACGGCAGTAGCGCCGGTTCGAATCCGGTCGGGGGTACCAGAGCAGGAAGCCGGTGGGCTCGCCCACCGGCGCTTGCTTTGTGTTGGGGTATGGTGTAATTGGCAGCACGAGTGATTCTGGTTCATTTAGTCTAGGTTCGAGTCCTGGTACCCCAGCGCAGTACCGCAGTAACAGCACC
>NZ_JBHWGV010000206.1:0-8938 GCF_042732955.1 Kitasatospora sp. NPDC059747
ACCGCCGACGGCGGGATCAAGTTCCCCGAGAAGACCGTCGAACTCCCGCCCAACACCATCAAGTTGGAGCACGGCGGCAAGGTCGAGTACATGGACCCGCACGGCAACGTCTACGACGAGGCCGGCAACATCCGCCAGCACGGCGGCGAAGCGCCGAAGGAGAACCTCCCCGGCGACCACACCGGCGCGGACCACGACCCGGTCAAGCCCCACAACCCCGTCGTCCCGGCCAAGGCCAAGGTGCCCGAGATGGCGGGCGTCGGCGGCCGCGACGGCGTCATCAAGCTCGGCTCGGACCTCTCCGAACCGGTCCACGTCCCCGATCACGTGCCGGACCACGTCCCCGACCACCTGGCCCCCGGCGGCCACGCCCCCGACCACACCCCCGGCGGCCACGCCCCCGAGGGGCCCCGCAACGACCTCAACCCGTCCGGCGGCGGCCACGACGGCCCGGGCGGGCCGGGCCATGACACCCCGACCACCGGCGGGCACGACGGCGCGGGCACGGGTGGGCACGACGGTACGGGTGGGCACGACGGCTCGGGGACCGGCGGGCACGACGGCACTGGTGGGCACGACGGCTCCGGCACGGGCGGGCACGACGGCGGTTCGACGGGCGGTCACGACGGCACTGGCGGGCACGACGGCGGTTCGACGGGCGGCCACGACGGCTCCGGTACGGGCGGCCACGAACCGCCCGCGCGCCAGCCCGTGAAGCGGCCGGAATTCATGAAGGACGGCCCGAACCCCTACGGAGAGCCCGGGAGCCTCACCAAGGAGCAGATCGAGGAGATCCAGGTCTACCGCGCCAACGAGGAGCCGGGATACCGGGAGCAGTATTACAACATCGACGGTGACCGCAAGCGGCTGTCCTACAAGGACGAGAGCGGATACACACCGCCCCAGCTCGTCAAACTGGACGAGCACGGCCCGTGGGTGCCGGCCAAGGACACCCCGGAGCCCCCCGAGCCCCACTACCTCGACGACGACTACATCTCCCTGGACGAGACCAAGGTCACCGACAAGGACCGGCTCAACCTGCTCGACCTGTTCGCGAAGAAGCGCCACAGCGCCGTGACGTGGGACAACCTGGTCAAGGATTGGAGGCAGAGGCTCGGTCTTCCGCAGGCAGACGGGGTGTACAAGGCGTCCCACACGGAGATGGGTAAGGCGACCGAGGCTTTCGGTGAGGCGGCGGCGAGGCACCACTACATCGCCGAGAACTTCCCGGGCTTCAAGGACGAGCCGCTCCTCGGCCCGAAGAACGGCAACGACCAGTTCGACCAGGTCTGGACGAACGAGGACGGGCGGGTCGTCGTCGTCGAAGCCAAGAGCAGCCCGAGTACGGGTCTCAATAGTCGCCTTCTTCCCGGGGCCACCCGTAAGGCGGTTTCGCAGGGGAGCAGGGAATACTTCTTCGACATTCTCAGGGAGATGGAAGAGCGGGGCGAGACGGACCTCGTCGACAAGATCACGACGGCGCTCAAGGACGGAAATCTCGAATACGTCGTCGTCAAGGGCGAGAAGAACGCCGGAAGCTACACTGGCTTGCAGTACCGGCGGTTCGACATCAGCAAGGGGACTCTTCCGTGACCGAGACTGTTGCCCGCCACATCGAGCCCCAGCCCGATGCCGAGGCATTCGCCGACCGGCTGAGCGAGCGGGTGAACCGGAGGGTCGACGAACTCGAGGAGTCGGCCGACATGATCGACTTCGCGTTCAGCACGGCTCTCCTCGCCTTGCAGACCCACGTGGTTGCCGACCCGGAGGCGGACCGGCTGGAGACGTGGAAGGCCGCGGTCACCGCGATGCAGCTCGGCTCGGCGGTGTTCGCCGTGACCGGCGCGAGCGAAGGTACCGTCGAGTGCTTCATCAACGGCAGGGCGCGGAGCGTTCCGGCGATCGGGCCACAGTCCTTCGCCGATGCGGGGAACTGGCTGAACGCCTTCTGGCTGGCCCTCATCTGCCGCGAGCAGAAGCGGATGACGCAGCTGTGCGAGATCCCGCTCGAACGGCTGCGCTCGCCGGAAGGCTCGTACGACGAGTACGTCTACCACTGGGTGGACGTCCAGCAGACCTACTGGCTCCGTCGGCCGGGCCTCGTCGACAAGCTCACGGCCGCCTTCGAGACGTCGACCCCCGATGCCGCGCGCGTCGCTCCGCGCGATGCCATGCAGTGCCTGATGTACCCGCCGCTCAACCTCTTTTACCAGGTCGTGCGCAAGCGGGAGGAGGAGTTCTCCCCGAACCTGGTCGAGGCGCTGAACCTCCACAAGATGTACTGGACCATGGACGAGGACCGCGCGACCAAGCGCGACGGGGCACTCGCCCTCGGTCCTCTCGCCATGGCCTGCATGGCCTTCGACGGGAAGTTCCCGATCGACGTGGAGTCGCCTTACATTCCCAAGTACCTCGTCTCTCACGGTTGGTTGGGTGAATTCCCGACGTAGGCCGTCGGCGCATGAATGCCCGCCGGCCCGATCGCCGAAATGCGGTCGGGCCGGCGGGTTTTGTGCGTCCCGGAGATCGATCACCAATCGATGGCGTCGAGCGCGGACCGTTCGAGTGCGATGACCGGCTCGGTGCTCAGGTGGTCCTGCCACGTTCCGAGGGGGGACGCGCAGGGTGGCGAAGTCTGCGACCCGGTTCTCGATGACCAGGCACAAGCCTCCCCGCTCCAGCATCAGCAGCAGCGGCTCGAAAGGGTCGGGCAGATCAGGTGACCTGCCCGGCGCGGGGCGTGCTCAGGCGGTGCCGGTCGAGGACCTGGAACGCTGTGGCGAACCGCTGGACCGCCTCGCCGACCAGGTCGGTGGGACGGCCGTGCACGCCCCAGAACCACCGCGCCACAGGGGTGCGGGCGATCACGGGGTGCTCAGGCTCTGCTTGACGCGTGCGACGAAGGCGTCGGCTTCGGCCCTGGTGATCTCGACGTGGTCGATGTCGTTGTGGCCGAGGTAGTAGAGACGGAAGTATTCGGTCGGCTCCCAGCAGAGGTTGCGGGTGTAGGCCTCGTCGTAGTCGTTGCCGTCCGCCGAGCTGCGGCGCGCGATTCCGCTGGGGTTCTCGCGGGATTCGCCGGTGTGGAGCTTCGCGTAGTAGACGAAGCCGCTGAGGACTTCGACGTCGGCGCCCTGCGTGGTGAGCCAGCGCTGGAGGGCGAGGCCGTCGAGTTCCTGTTCGGTGTCGTCGGTGACGACGGTGACGGGGCCGAAGAGGGTGCCGGACAGGCCGCGGAGCACGGTGTGGTCGTCGACGGTGACGGTGAACGAGGTGTTCGCCGTGGTGGCGTCGGACAGATCGGCGCCGCGCAGGTCGACTTGGAGGAGGGTGGCGTTGGTGAGGTCGGCGCGGCGGAAGGTCGCGGCGGTGGCGTCGACGTCGATCAGGGAGGAGGAGGTCAGATCGGCGCGGTCCAGGCAGGCGGACCGTAGGGTGGCCAGGTCCAGGGTTGCCTTGACCAGACTCGCCCCGGCGAGGTTCGCGCCGGTCAGGTCGGCCTTCTCCAGGCGGGCGCGCCAGAGTTCCGCGTTGGCCAGGGAGACGCCGGCGAGCACGGAGTGGGCGAACCACGCTCCGGTGAGGTCTCCGTCAGAGAGGGCAGCTCCGCGCAGGTCGAGGCCGGTGGCGTCCAGCGGCTCGCCGTTCGCTGCCGTCACCCAGGCGCTGAGCCGGGCTGCGGCTTCCCGATCCAGCGGCAGGCTCTTCGTGGACCACGCGGCGCGGTTGCGCAGTGTCGCCAGGGCGACCGGGCCTTTGGTGTCCTCCGGTGCGCGGCCGGTCAGTTCGGTGAGGGCCTGGGTGGGGGACAGCTCGCGATCGTGGGCCGAGCGCAGGCGGTCCAGCCAAGCGAGGGCGGCGCTGTAGCGCTGGTCGTTGTCGACGTCGGCGGGCTCGAAGCTCGCGGCGTCCTCGGTGTCGGAGGCCCAGAGGTAGCCGAGCAACCCGTGGCCGTCGGCGATCGGGACGTACCGCACGTCTCCGTCCGTCGTACGGCGGTAGCCGGGTGCGTGGGTGAAGCGCTCGTACCGGCGGGCGAGCTCGAACCGGGACCACGAGTCGGCCGGGGCCCCGTCCTGGTCGAAGTGGGGGTCGACGCCGGTTTCGGTCGGCGTGCCGAAGTAGGTCGGGTCCTCCGGGTCCATGTCGGAGCCGAGGACGTCGGTGAGCTCGGCCAGGGCGGCCGCGAGCCGGGGCGCGTTCGCCTCGTACACGGCGGGCTGGGGCCGGCCCCGGAGGTCGAAGGGCAGCCAGGCGTCGGAGAACGTCGTCAGGTCCACGGCCGCGAAGTCCGTGTATGCGGATGTCGAGAGATGGAACAGGCGCTCCGTGTGGACGTCGCCCGCGGGGCCGAGCAGCATGCCGGCCGGGGAGATGGTGGCATCGACGGAGCCGATGGGGCCCGGTCGCAGGGCGGCGCGGACCTCGGCCGCCAGTTCCTCGGCGGAGCCGTTCGCCCGGAGCTCGCCCTTGTACAGTGCCGAGCGCGGCTTGCCGGACTCCGAGACGGTGAGACGGACCCTGGGCTCGCCGACCACCAGCCGGTGCGCGGCCAGGACGGCCCGTGCGGCCAGCAGATCGGTGAGGCAGCGGAGGATCGGTTCGCCGCCCTCGGTGGAGTCGCCCCAGGTCCAACGGGAGACCGGCGTGCTGGCGATCACTGTGCTACCTCCGGTGTGAACGTACGAATCCGATGGCCCGACCGCCGGAGTGGTGGTCGGGCCATCGGGCGTCCATGAGTCCCGGAGGTCAGCTCTCCTGGGACGGGGTGCCGAGGGCTTGCTTGACCCGTGCGATGAAGGCGTCGACCTCGGCCCTGCTGATCTCGACGTGGTCGTCCTCGTTGTGCCCGAGGTAGTAAAGCCGGAAGTATTCGGTCGGCTCCCAGCGAAGATTGCGAGTGAATTCCTCGTCATATTCGATTCCGTCGACGACGCGGCGACGCATGACGGTTTCGGGGTTCTCCCGCGAGGAGATCTCACTGAAAACCGCATAGTACGTGACGGGCTCGCCGCTGAGTACCTCGACCTGGGCGCCGCGTTCGCCGAGCCACTTCTCGAGGGCGACGCCGTCGAGTTCCTGCTCGGTGTCGTCGGTGACGACGGTGACGGGGCCGGACAGTGTGCCGGACAGACCGCGGACCACGGTGTGCTCGTCCACGCGGACCTTGAACGAGGTGTTCGCCACGGTGACGTCGGTCAGGTCGGCGCCGCGCAGGTCGACACGGAGGAGGGAGGCCCCGGGGAGCTCGGCGTTTCGGAAGGTGGCCTCCCGGGCGTCGACCCCGTACACCGAGGCCGACGTCAGGTCGGCCCCGTCCAGGCAGGCGGACCGCAGAGAGGCCTCGTCCAGGGAGACCTTGACCAGGCTGGCGCCGGTGAGGTTCGCGCCGGTCAGGTCGGCCTTCTCCAGGTGAGCGCGCCAGAGCTCCGCGCCGGCGAGGGAGACGCCGGCGAGCACGGAGTGGGAGAACCACGCACCGGTGAAGTCCCCACCGGAGAGGTTGGCCCCGCGTAGGTCGAGCTCGGAGGCCTGTAGCGACTCACCGGCGGAGGCCGTCACCCAGGCGCCGAGACGGGCCGCGGCCTTCTGGTCCAGCGGCAGGGTCTTGGGATACCACTTGTCAGGGATATCGGATGCCACGATCGCCCCAACCCCCTTTCTGCTCATTGGTTTTCTTGGGGAGGCGCACGTCGTCAGGATTGTGCGAGCTCCTGCAGCTTCCGGAGTTCGTCCACGTCCGTCAGTCCACCCGGAGTCGCGTGCCCCGCCTCGGGATCTCCGGGGAGCGCCGTCAGTTCCGTCAGTGCGGCGGTGGGGGACAGTCCGCGGTCGTACGCCTTCTGAAGCCGGTCCAGCCAGACCAGACCCGCCCGGTAGCCGTCGAGATCCGCAGTTTCGGAAGGTTCGAAGCTCGCGGCTCCGTCGGTGTCGGATACCCATAGGTAGCCGAGGACACCGGTGATGCCGATCACGGGGACGTACCGGACAGGGCCGGACGTGGTCCGCTTGTAGCCGGCCGTGAATCTCGGGGTTTGGTTGAAGATGCCGTTGCGATAGGGAATTTCGAAGCTCCCCCACACATCCCAAGGGGTGCCGGCATCGTCCCTGAAGTGGTTCTCGATCCCTGACTCCGTCGGAACGGCGAGCCGCGTCGGATCGTCGGGATCGATCTCCAGGTCCAGCGCCTCGGAGATCTCGGCCAGGGCCGCGGCCAGGCGCGGCGCATTGACGGCGAATACCGATTCCTGAGCACGCCCGCGCAGGTCGAGCGGTAGCCAGGCGTCGGAGAACGTTGTCAGGGTCACGTTGAAGAAGTCTTGGGACACCTCGACGGAGAGGGTGAACATCTTCTCTGTGGGCTGTCCGCCGTTGTCGGTGTCCACGATTCCGTCGCACGGCGCGTACAGGTTCACGGTGCCGATTTCGCCTGGGGCGAGACGCTTTTCGATGTGCGAGACCAGGGCGTCGGCGGCCCCCGAACCGTCTTCGGCGAGCGCACCGACCCGGAGGTCCGCCTTGAGGAGGTGGCTCCGGTTGCCCGGCTCCGGGATCGACACGGCAACCTGCCCATTGTGGGGCGTGCCCAGGCGGTGCCGATCGAGGACCCGGATCGCCAGGGCGAACCGGTGGACGGCCTCGCTGACCAGGTCGGTGGGACGGCCGCGCACGCCCCAGTACCACCGCGCCACAGGGGTGCTGGCAATCACGGCTGGCCTCCAGGCATGAATCGGGCGCCGGGCGGAGATAGGAGTGTTCCGTCCTCGGTGCGAAGAACGACGATCACGTTATTCCGCTCGTAGATCCTGGCGAGGTCCTTCTCGACACCCGCAGCCAGCATATCGGCCATGCTTCCCTTGGTGTCGACGACGAAGACCTTGACGTCGGCGCCGGAGTCCGCGAGCTGCCCCATGTTCTGCCACATCTTGTTGGCGACCTTCTTGGGGTTCGCGATCTCCTTGAACTGATAACCGAAGGTGGTCCCGTCGTGGGCACGGGCCATCACGTCCAGGTCGGTCTCCGGCCCGGCGGTCACACCGGGCTTGATCTCCGAACCGTCCTTGAGCTCGAAGCTGATGTCCGTGATGCCACTCCGCTGCAGACGGTCGGCGAGGCGAAGCTGCTCGATGCCACCCGACATCGCATTCTTCTGGCTGAGGCTGCCCACCACCTGGTCGAAGTTCGTCATGCCCTTGAACCGACCAGAAGCGATCAGGTCGGCCGTCTCCTGGCCGGCCGGGTGGCTCGCCAGGTTTTCGATGGCTTTGTCGAGGTCCGCACGTTTCGGCTTCGGGCCAGGCAGGAGGTCCCTGATCTTCTGCTCCGTCTCGCCCCCGAGCTGGAGGGGACGGTTCTCGGTGGGTGGACGGTCCCAGCCGTGGTCACCGGCGTCCGGAGCCGCCGGGTGGTCGCCTGTTCCCGAGGGGCCCTGGTCGCCGCCGGTCGGGCCGTCGTGACCGCCGGTGTGGTCGCCGGGGGCGTGGTCGCCGCCGCCGTTGTGGTCGCCCGGGGTGTGGTCCCCGCCGCCGGGGTGATCGCCCGGAGTGTGGCCGCCGTCGGGCTTGGGGTGTTCGGTGCCGGGGTTGTGGCCGGTGCCGTGGGGTTCGTGGGTGGTGCCGGTCGGGATGTCGTGGACGGGCTCGGTGGGGAGCTTGATGTCGCCGGCGCCGTCGGGGACGTGGACCTTGCCGAAGAGGTCGGCCTGTTCGGCCTTGATGACTTCGAGCTCGTGGGGGGTGAGGCCGGGGAGGCGTTCCTTTTCGTAGAGGACGTGGCCGTCCATCTTGGCCTTGAAGCTGTCGGCGGTGTGGAACTGGAGCTCGAACTTCTGGCCGGTGACGGCGTCGCGCCAGGTGGAGTTGATGCCCTTGTAGCCGGCGGCGTCCCAGGTGTTCTTGAAGGTGATGTTCTCGAAGCCGCGCTTCTGGAGGTCCTCGATGGCTTGCGTGACGCCGTGGGCGTAGTTGTCGGCGGGGACTTCGAGGGTGTAGCGGACGGAGTCCTTGATCTTGGCGATGGCGTCTTCGGGGCGGATGCCGGGCCTGGCGAGGTCGGTGGCGAGCTTGCGCTTGAGGGAGTCGGCGCCCTTGAGGCGGTACTCCAGGCCGATGAGCTTGCCGTTGTCGACCTTGCCGGCGACGTCCTGGACGGCCTCGGTGACCCGGGGCTCGTGGGCCGCGGACTCCTGCATGAACTTTTCGGCGGCGGCGTTGGCCTCGAGGTTGAGCTTGAGGCCCTTCTCGCCCTCCCACGAACCATCGGGACGGTTGCCCACCGGCTCGTCCGACGACGGGTGTTCACCGGAACCGCCGTCGTGGCCGCCACCCGAGCCGCCGTCGTGGCCGCCACCGGCACCACCGTCGTGGCCGCCGGGGGTGTGGTCGCCGGAACCGCCGTCGTGGCCGCCGGTGTTGTGGTCCCCACCGGTGCCGTCGTGGCCGCCCGTGTGGTCGCCGGTGCCGTCGTGGCCCGGGCCGTCGTTGTGGCCAGGGGGCTCGTGGCTCGCGTTGGGGCCCTCCGGGGCGTGACCGCCGGGGGTGTGGTCCGGCACGTGGTCGGGCACGTGATCCGGGACATGGTCGGGCACGTGGTCCGGCACCTTGAACGGGTCGGACAGGTCCGAGCCGAGCTTGATGACGCCGTCGCGGCCGCCGACGCCCGCCATCTCGGGCACCTTGGCCTTGGCCGGGGTGTGGAGCGGGTCGGGGCCGTTCGGCTTGACCGGGTGGTCGGGGGTGGTGCCGCCGGGGTGGTCGCCGTTGTGGTCGCCGGGAACGGTCTCCTTCGGCGCGGTCTCACCGGGGTGGATGTTTCCGGCGTCGTCGTAGACGTTGCCGTGCGGGTCCACGAACTCGGTCTTGCCGCCGTGCTCGAACTTGACGGTGCCGGGCGGGAGTTCCTTGGTGCCGGCGGGCAGCTTGATGGTGTCGTCGGCGCC
>NZ_JBHWGV010000207.1:0-1219 GCF_042732955.1 Kitasatospora sp. NPDC059747
GGTGGTGGTTTGGTAGTTGGTGTGGTCGAAGTGGTTGGTTTGTTTGTGGTAGGTGTGGGTGTAGGTGGGCCAGATGGTGGGGTTGTTGCCGTGGGTGTCGTGGTACCAGCTGTGGCAGTTGCCGGTGTTCCAGACGGTGTTTTTGAGTTTGTTTTGGAGTTGGGTGTTGTAGTGGGTTTGGGCTTGGTGGCGGGGGTGGAGGCTGGTGATGTTGTGGGTGGTGGTGGTTTTGAGGGCTTGGATGATGTAGGTGATTTGGGCTTCGATGATGACGGTTTGGGAGGAGTGGCCGAGGGTGGTGTTGGGGCCGAGGAGCATGAAGAGGTTGGGGTAGCCGTGGATGGTGGTGCCGCGGTGGGCTTGGATGCCGTGTTGGGTCCAGGTTTGGTTGAGGGTGGTGCCGTTGGCGTTGTGGATGCGGTGGGTGATGGGTTGGTTGGTGGGGGTGAAGCCGGTGGCGAGGATGATGGTGTCGATGTGGCGGGTGGTGCCGTCGGTGGTGGTGATGTGGGTGGGGCCGATGTTTTTGATGGGGGTGGTGATGATGTTGACGTTGGGTTGTTGGATGGCGGGGTACCAGGTGTTGGAGAAGAGGAGGCGTTTGCAGCCGATGGTGTAGTCGGGGGTGAGGAGGGTGCGCAGGTGGGGGTCGGGGACGGATTTTTTGAGGTGGGTGGTGGCCATGTTTTTCATGGCGGTGGTGCGGGTGGGGCGGGACATGAAGTAGGCGATGATTTCGCGGCCGTGTTTGTTGAAGTTGCGGCGGAATTGCTGGTAGCCGGGGAGGTGTCGGAGCATCCAGGTGTGGCGGGGGGTGTTGGGTTTGTCGGGTTTGGGGGCGATCCAGGGTGGGGTGCGCTGGTAGAGGTCGAGGCGTGCGGCTTGGGGTTGGATGTGGGGGAGGAATTGGATGGCGGAGGCGCCGGTGCCGATGACGGCGATGGTGCGGCCGGTGAGGTTGTGGTGGTGGTTCCATTGGGCGGAGTGGAAGAGGGTGCCGGTGAAGGTGTGGATGCCGGGGATGTCGGGGATGGCGGGGGTGGAGAGGTAGCCGGTGCCGGTGATGAGGAATTGGGTGGTGTAGCGGCCGCCGGTGGTGTGGAGGTCCCAGTGGTGGTGGGTGTCGTTCCAGTGGGCGGTGAGGAGTTCGTGGTTGTAGCGCAGGTAGGGCAGGACGCCGTGTTTGTGGGCGCAGTCGCGGAGGTAGTCGTGGACTTCG
>NZ_JBHWGV010000207.1:1318-4337 GCF_042732955.1 Kitasatospora sp. NPDC059747
TCGTTCCAGTGGGCGGTGAGGAGTTCGTGGTTGTAGCGCAGGTAGGGCAGGACGCCGTGTTTGTGGGCGCAGTCGCGGAGGTAGTCGTGGACTTCGCTCTGGGTGGCGAAGGTGGATTTCCAGTGGGGGTTGCGGGCGAAGGAGAAGGAGTAGAGGTGGGCTTGGACGTCGCAGGCGCAGCCGGGGTAGGTGTTGTCGCGCCAGGTGCCGCCGAGGTCGTCGGCGCGTTCGAAGACGAGGAAGTCGTCGGTGCCGGTCTGCAGGAGGCGGATGGCGGTGCCGAGGCCGGAGAAGCCGGTGCCGATGATGGCGACTTTGAGGTGGCGTAGGACGGGGCCGGCGTCGGTGGCGGGGTCGGGGGCCGTGGCCTGGGTGGTGGTGGGGTCGGTGGTGGCCTGGGCGGGGGTGGGGGTGGGGGGCGGGCTGTCGTCGTCGCCGGTGGTGGTGGGGCGGGGGGTGGTGGTGGTCATGGTGGTGGTGTGTTCCTTTCTTTTCCTTTGTGTTTCCGGGGTTGTTGCGGGCCCGGGGGCCGGGGTGGGTGTGCGGGCCGCGGGGGTGGTGGCTGGGGCTTGTTGAGGCGGGTGCCGGGCGGTGGTGCTCTGGTGTGGGGGGCGGGGCGGGGTTTCCCGGGGTGCGGCCCGTCCCCCTCCCGGGGGGCGTGGTGGTGTGTTGTGCCGGGTGTTGTGGTGGCCGTTTCCCGTGGTGGGCCGGGGTGTTCGGTGTGTTGTTTCCCCGTGGTGGGTCCTGGTGGCGGGCCGGGGTCGCGGCGGGTTCCGGGTGGTGTTGCGTTGTGTGGTGCGGGAGTTGCCTTCGGGGGGCGGGGGCGGGGGCGGCTGCCCGGGTGGCTCGTGTGTTGTTCCGGGGCCGTTTCGTGGGGCGGTTGCCGGTGTTGTTCCTGGTGCCGGTGCCCTGGTGGCCTTCTGCGGTGCCGTGTGGCCGTTTTGGGCCGGCTTGGTTCCGCTGTGTCCGCGCTGGCTTGGTTCCGTTGTGTCCGTGCCGGCTTGGTTCAGTTGTGTTTGTGCGGGCTTCGTGCCGGGGTTTTTGTGCGGGGGTTTGCGTGCCGGCCCGGGGTGTTCCCGGTGTCGTTCCTCGGGTTGTCCGTGAGCGGTTCCTCGGGCCGGTGTGGGGCGGTTCCGTGGGTCGTTGCTTGGGCCGGTCCTGATCTGTTCCTTGGGCGTGTGGAGCTGTTCTCGGGGCCGGCCTCGGCGGGTTGTTCCTGTGCTGTTTCCCGGGGTGGTTCTGGTGGGGTGGTTGCCGGTGTTGTCGGTGGGGTCGTGCGGCCCGTCGTGTGGCGGTTGTGGGCGGGCTCGGTTGCGTTGTGTCCGTGCGGGCTGCCGCGGTCCGGCTGGTGCGGTTCCGCCGCAACTAGGCGACGGTGAACAGCTCTTGGGATGTTCCGGAGGCAGTCCGGCAGTCCGGCAGTCCGGCATCACGGCGGCCTGGCGGCCCGGTACCGCGGCGGCCCGGCGGCCGGGTACCGCGGCACCATGGCGGCCCGGCACCGGGGTACCGCGGCACCATGGCGGCCCGGCATCGCGGTGCCGCGGGAGCCTGGCGACGTGGTGTCTGGGTCCTGGTGTGGTCGCCCTGGGGGCTGGGGCCGGGGGTGGGGCCGGGGGCGCCGGGGCCGGTGGTTGGGGTTTTGGTTGGGGGGTTAGGGGCGGCGGGTGAGGGTGACGCGGAAGTTGTTGAAGATGTGGTCTTCGAGGGTGTAGGCGAAGATGTCGAGGTAGCGTTCGAAGCGGGCGATGGTGGTTTCGTCGGCGTGGGTGAGGGCTTCGGTGCGGTGGGTGGCGAGGTGGTGGAGCCAGGCGCGGCAGGCGCGGGCGAAGGATTCGGGTTCGTTGCGGATTTCGGTGACTTCGAAGAGTCCGTCGAGGCCGGTGGCGAGTTCGGGCAGGCGGGGGATGTGGCAGCCTTCGAATTCTTCGCGCTGGAGGAATTTGAGGTCGTCGAGGAGCTGGCGGCGCAGGGGCGGGTTTTCGACGGTCATGGTGTGGAGGACGAAGCGGGCGCCGGGCTTGAGGAGGGAGTGGACCTGCTTGAAGAAGACGCGGTAGCGCTGGGTGCGTTCTTTGGGGGTGAGGGAGGACAGGACGAAGTGTTCGAGGGCGTTGATGCAGAACGCGGCGTCGTAGGGCTGGCCGTCGTGCTGGTGGTCTTCCCAGGATTCGACGCGGGCTTCGATGGCGGGGTTGTCGAGGGCGGTGATGAAGTCGGCCTGGGTGCGGGAGAGGGTGACGCCGACGGCGCGGGTGACGCCGTGGACGGTGGTGAGGCGGTTGAGCATGGTGCCCCAGCCGCAGCCGATGTCGAGGACTTTGGCGGTGTGGGCGGCGTGGGCGAGGTCGGTGAAGACGTCGAGCTTGCGTTCCTGGGCTTCGTCGAGGGTGGCGACGAGGTCTTCGCCGTCTTCCCAGTAGCCGCCGGAGTACATCATGGTGGGGCCCAGGATGAGGCGGTAGAGGTCGTTGCCGACTTCGTAGTGGTGGCGGATGGCTTCGACGTCGGGGTTGATGGAGCGGGCGTCGATGGTGGTCATCGGGGGTGTCCTGTTCTGTCGGGGGTGGGTCGTGGTGTGGTTGCGGGCCGGGGCCGCCGGGTGGCGGTCGTCGGGGCCCGGTGGTGCGGGCGCGGGGGCCGGCGTGCGGTGACGGTCCGTCCGTGGCGGGTGCCGGTGGCCCGGGTGTTGTGCCGGGCGTGAGGCGTGAGGCGTGCGGTGTGCGGCCGTGGGGGGCCGGGGGCCGCGGTGGCCGCGGTGGCCGTGGTGGTGCGGGGGCCGTGAGGCGTGAGCCTTGCGGCGGTGGGGCGGTGCCCCGTCCGGCGGTGGGGCGGTGGTGCCCGGCGGTCCGGCGCCGACGATCTGTGGCGCTTCGGTACGTGTGACGCTGGGTTGTTCGGTTCCTGGTGCGGGCGGGCCGGTTCCGGGTCGGGCCCGGTGGTGGCTGGTGCCGGTTCCCGTCCGGTGGTGCGGTGAGGCCTGGAGCCGGGTGGCGCCTGGCCGTTCAGTGCCGGTTGC
>NZ_JBHWGV010000207.1:4435-8926 GCF_042732955.1 Kitasatospora sp. NPDC059747
CCGGGTCGGGCCCGGTGGTGGCTGGTGCCGGTTCCCGTCCGGTGGTGCGGTGAGGCCTGGAGCCGGGTGGCGCCTGGCCGTTCAGTGCCGGTTGCCGGTTGCCGGTTGCCGGTTGCCCGTTGTCCGGCGGTGCGCTGGTCGTGGTGCGGGTGACCGGGCCGGCGTGCGGTGACGGTCTGTCCGTGACCGGTGCCGGTGGCCCGGGTGTTGTGCGGGCGTGCGGTGTGCGGCCGTGGGGGGCCGGTGGCCGTGGTGGTGCGTGGACCGGTGGTGCGGTGGTGCCTGGTGGTGCGGCGCCGGTGGTCGGTGGTGCTTCGGTACGTGTGACGCTGGGTTGTTCGGTTCCTGGTGCGGGCGGGCGGGCGGGCGGGCCGGCTCCGGGTCGGGCCCGGTGGTGGCTGGTGCCGGTTCCCGTCCGGTGGTGCGGTGAGGCCTGGAGCCGGGTGGCGCCTGGCCGTTCAGTGCCGGTTGCCGGTTGCCGGTTGCCGGTTGCGGGTTGCCCGTTGTCCGGCGGTGCGCTGGTCGTGGTGCGGTGGTGCGGGTGACCGGCCGGTGGTTCCTTGGCGCGGGTACTGCCCGGCGCTGCGGTGCTGCTGGCCCGGTGGCCCGGCGTTGGTGCCTGGTGCGGTGGGTGTCCGGCAGGTTAGGCCTGTCGCCTGTCGCCTGTGGGGCGTTGGGCGGGTTCGTTGTTCGGTGGTGGTGCGGTGCCGGCCTGGTGGCGGGCGGTGGTGCTTGTGGTGCCTGGTGGTTCGGCATCGGTGGTGGTCCCGTGGCCCGGTTGACGTGCCGGGCGTGAGGGGTTCGTCCTTTGCCTGTGGGGCGGTGGTGCTTGTGGTGCCTGGTGGTGCGTGCCGGTGGTGGCCGGTGCCGGTTCCCGTCCGGTGGTGCGGTGGGGCCTGGGGGCGGGTGGTGTCCGGCTGTTGAGGGTGGTTGCCGGTTGCCCGGTTTTGCTCCGGGTGTGAGGCGTGGGTGCGGGGTGCCGGCCGGTGGCGGTGTTCCGTGTGGTGCTGGTGGCCGGTCGAGGGGTGGTGCCTGGTGGTGCGGTGGCCGTTCAGCGTGTTCTGGCTGTTGCCCGGTTGCCCGGTTGCCCGGTTGCCCGGTTGCCCGGTTGCCCGGTTGCCCGGTTGCCCGGTTGCCCGGTTGCCCGGTTGCCCGGTTGCCCGGTGGGGCGTTGGGGCGTTGGGCGGTGGTGCCTGGTGGTGCGAGGCCGGTCGCCGGTGGTGCTTCGGACGTTGTGGCGCTTGGCTGTTCAGGGCCTGGCGCCGGCGGGTCGGCGGTGGGGCGGTGCCCGCGCGGTGGCGGGCGGTGGTGCTTGTGGTGCCTGGGGGCGGGTGGCGCTGTTCCTGGTGTGCCCGGTGCCCGGTGCCCGGTGCCCGGTGCCCGGTGCCCGGTGCCCGGTGCCCGGTGCCCGCTGCTTGGTGCCGGCTTGTTGGCGGGTGGGTGGGTGTGCGGGGGTGGCGGGGTGTTGGGTGGTGCGGTCGTGGGTCAGGTAAGCGTGGTCCTCGCAAGTGGTGCGCAACAGGGGTGGTTGTGGGGGGTGGTTGCGGGGTTTTTGCGTGGGGGCGGGTTCCATGCGGTTGTCGAAAGCGACACGGTTGCGGCGTCTGCCCGGTTCCGTCGTCCCGGGGGGTTTTCCTGGGGGCTGGTTGGGGTGGGTGTGGCCGGTGGTCCGCGTTTCCAGCGCGGCGGCCGGCCGGGTCCGGGTCGTGTTCGTGTGAACGGCCTGGCGGGACCGGCTGGTTGGCCGGTCCGGTGGCCCGGGACCGTTGTGCCCGGCTCCGTCTTCCCCGGGGGGATGCTCTCCCGGAGGTTGGGGTGGGTGTGGCCGGTGGTCCGCGTTTCCAGCGCGGCCGGCCCGGTCTGCTCTGGCCCGGTCTGGTCGGGCCTGGTCCGGCCTGGTCTGGTCTGGCCCGGCCCGGCCCGGCCCGGCCCGGTCGGGTCTGGTCTGGCCGTGTTCGGGCTGCTCTGGTCCGGGTTCGGGCCTGTGTTGTGTGTGGGCGGCCCTGTCAGGGGTTGTGGTTCGGCGTCCTTTGTTCCGGCGCGTGGTGTGCCGGGGGGCGCGTGTGTGTGGAAGGGATGGTTGTGTGATGTCGGGGATTCCTTCGGTTGAGGATCTGGCGGCGCAGTTGCAGGCGGTGTCGGGTGCGCGGGAGATCGATGCGGATGCGGCGTTGCAGCACATCGCGGATGTGGATTCGCTGGATCTGATGGAGTGGCTGTACGGGTTCCAGAACGCGTATCCGCATATCGGGGCGGACGAGTCGTTGTTCGCGGACATCGATGACACGACGACGTTGCGGGTGGTGCACGGGCGGATCGTGGCGCTGGCCGGCGGCGCGGGTTCGGGTTCCTGAAGGGGGGCGGGGAGACAGGGGAGAGGGGGCGGGTGGTGAGCGGTTTCGATGTCGCCGGGTGGGGGATGTGGGTTCCCGGCCGGGTGGTGACCAGTGCGCAGCTGGCGGAGCGGTTCGGTGTGGATGAGCACTGGATCGTCTCCAGGTGCGGGATCCGTGAGCGGCGGGCGGTGTCGGCGGGTGAGACGACGGCGTCGATGGCGGTGGAGGCGGGCCGGCGGGCGCTGGAGCGGGCGGGGTTGTCGGGGTCGGATGTGGCGCATCTGATCGTGGCGACGGCGACGCCGGAGCAGCCGTCGCCGGCGACGTCGGCGTTCGTGCACGAGGCGCTGGGGATCGCGGGCAGTGCGCATGACGTGAACGCGGAGTGTGCGGGGTTCGTGTATGCGCTGGTGACGGCGGCGGGTCTGATGCGGATGGATCCGCGGCCGGTGCTGGTGGTGGGTTCGGACACGCACACGCTGACGGCCAATCCCGCGGACCGGGATCTGTCGATCCTGGTGGGGGATGGTGCGGGGGCGGTGGTGCTGGTGCCGGGGCCGGTGGACCGGGTGCGGGCGTGGAATCTGGGTGCGGACGGCTCGTGCAAGGACTCGTTGAAGGTCCTGGCGGGTGGTTCGCGGATGCCGGTCAGTGAGGAGACGGTGCGTGCCGGTCTGCATTATGCGCAGATCAACGGTAACGAGATCTATCTGAACGCGGTGCGGTACACGGTGCGTACGATCCGCGAGACGCTGGAGCAGGCGAAGGTGAGTGCGCTGGATGTGGATCATGTGGTGCCGCATCAGGCGAACATCCGGATCATCAATTCGGTGCTGAATCACACGGGGATTCCCGCGGACCGGCTGGTGGCGAATCTGGACCGGTATGGCAACACGGCGTCGGGTTCGGTGCCGATCGCGCTGGCGGAGGCGCTGGACGCGGGGCGGATCAAGGATGGTGACACGGTGTTGCTGGCCGGGTTCGGTGCGGGGATGACGTGGGGTTCGATGCTGCTGACCTGGGGAGGTGCGGCGTGAGCGGCCAGGACACGGGCGGCCGGGACGTGAGTGCCCGGGACACGGGCGCCCGGGACGTGAGTGCCCGGGATGCGGCGGGCCGGGATGCGGGTGGCCGGGGTGGTCCGGGCCGGCGGCCGGTGTCGCCGGTGGCGCTGGTGACGGGTGCCTCGGGCGGGCTGGGGCGGGAGCTGGCGCTGGAGCTGGATGCGGCGGGGTGCCGGGTCGCGGTGCATTTCAACTCCTCGCGCCAGGCGGCCGAGGAGGTGGCGGGCAAGCTGGTGAACGACCATGTGGTGGTGGGCGGGGACGTGGCCGATCACGGCGCGGTGCTGGCGATGGCCGCGGAGATCGAGGCGGTGCTGGGTCCGGTGGACGTGCTGGTCAACAACGGCGGGATCCGCAGGGACGCGCTGATGGCGATGCAGTCGCCGGCGGACTGGCGGCGGGTGGTCGACACGAATCTGGTCGGTTCGTTCCACACGGCGCGGGTGTGTGTGCCGGGGATGCTGCGGGCGCGGTGGGGGCGGGTGGTGAACATCGTGTCGCCGTCGGCGCTGATCGCGACCGCGGGGCAGACGGCGTATTCGGCGTCGAAGGCGGGGCTGGTCGGGATGACGCGGACGCTGGCTGCGGAGTGCGGGCGGCGGGGGGTGACGGTCAACGCGCTGTCGCCCGGGTTCATGATCACGGGGATGACGGACACGCTGCCGCAGAAGGTGATCGAGGCGATGCGGGACAAGGCGCCGATCCCGCGGTTCGTGACCCCGCAGGAGGTCGCGCGGGCGATCCACCTGTTCCTGGACCAGGACTGCATGACCGGTCAGGTCATCAGCATCGACTCGGGCGCCTCGATCACCTGACCCCCCGCAACCCCGGCCGGCCCCGGGCAGGCCGCCTGCCCGGCGCTGCGGGGGAGGGCCCCTGGACACCCCCTGCGGGGCGGCCCTGCGCGGACGGGTCCCGTCCCCCGGGGTCGGCCCGCCGGGGGCCTGGTCTCCGCGGCGCCACGGGACCGTCCCCGGCCCCGTCCCGGGCCTGCTGCCTTGTGGCCGGTGGCGGGGGGGGCCCCGCCCCCGCCCCCCGGGGGGCGCGCGCGGGGGGGTTTATAAAAAGTTGGAGCGGGACGAGTATTTTTT
>NZ_JBHWGV010000208.1:0-7311 GCF_042732955.1 Kitasatospora sp. NPDC059747
GTCGTGCACCGGCTGCGCGCCGTCGTCGTCGTGTGGTGTCAGGACATCAGGTGTGCATGGCCCTCCACCAGGAGCTCGCCGTACTCGAATTGCCGCCCGAGGGCCACGTACCGGTCGTACTGCTCCCGCGCGACCACGGGCCCGACCTTGGCGAGCGCGCGCAGCAGGAGGCGGAACGCCAGGTCGGGGCAGACCCGCGCCGCGACCTCGTTGAGGGCGGGCACGATGCCGGGAACGTACCCTCCGGGCGCATGCATCGCCCCCTCGGTGATCCCGGCGGAGACCAGCAGGATCTCGTCCAGGACGGCTCCCGCCACGTGCCCGTACGGACTGGGCGGCACGCGCTCGTCGCTGCCGCCGCCCTCGGCGGCGAGCCGCTCCCGGCCGAGCCGGACGATCAGACCGAGCCAGTCACGGCCGTCGTGGCCCTCCCTGCGGAGGTCGTGGAAGGGATGGGTGCCCGTCGACCAGAGGGTCTCGATCTGCCACGCGGGCAGGTCGGCGGCCTCCAGCCGCAGGGCGTCCACGAGGACCGACTCGGCGACCCAGGAAGGGTTGCGGGCGAGGTAGTCCGCCAGGACCTCGACGTCCTCGCCCTCGCTGCGCCAGTGTGCGTGGAACGCCTCGGCCAGGAGGGAGAAGCCGAAGTCGGCCGCGCCGCCGTACCGTTCCGCCATCAGACGCCCCTGCGCGGGAGCGGGAAGATGGAGGTCACGTACCAGCCCTTGGGGTGCTTGGTCGGGCCATCGGTGTAGTCGATCTTGACCCGGACCTCGACCTTCGTGCTGGAGGGGGTGGTCACGCGGTTGCCTCCCCGCTGGTAGACCTCGCCGAGGGAGGTCAGCTTGTCGCCGCCGGCATCGAGGACGGACACGTCCGCGGTGAACTTGAACTCGCTCTTGCCGAGTCGCTTGGCCTGCCCGTACTGCTTCGCCCCGTCCGTCAGCCACGCCTGCTTGAGCGCTTCTTCCGCGGTGGCGAGGTCCTTGAACACCCCGGTGTATCCGTCGACCTCGGCCTTGGCCTGCGCGCGGATCGCGTCGGTGCCGCTGACCGTCCCGAGGTTGTTCGTGTAGGGGCCCCCGGCGACATGGTCCTTGATGGTGTGCAGCCCCGGGTCCTTCGCCTCGTCGTTGAGCAGGTAGAGGCAGTTGTGGACGAGCAGGTCGGGCTCCTGGCCGCCACCGGTGCGCACGAAGAAGGTGTGCGGTCCGTCGACCGTCAGATCGTAGACGGATTCCGGTGCCTGCTCGGTCCGGTCGGTGATGCCGGTGACGGTCTGCGGGGCGTTGTCCGAGGCCCGCAGCCGGTCTCCCGGGCGCAGGGCCGAGGCGAGGGTCCAGCCGGCCTGCTCGGTGTAGAAGCGGTGACCGGCCGTGGTGGAGAGCGTGCTGCCGTCCGCCAGGGCGATGTCCACCAGGCGCCGCGTGGTGTGGGCGTAGGTGGCGGTCACCGGCTGCGGGTGCAGTCCCCCGACCGCCGGGTCGGCCGTGAGCACCCGGTCACCGGTCCGGATCTCGCTGATGGCCCGGTACGAGCCGTCGGCCAGCAGGACGCGGGTGCCCGCGGGGAAGCTGTTGACCTCGCACGTCTCGTAGACGTACTGCACCGACTTGTACTCGTCGTTCAGCTGGCGGACGAGGGCCGGGTCGATGTCGGGGGTCTTGCTCAGCGCCTCAAGGGCCTCCTTGGTGCCGACGCCGTTCTTGAAGGTGTTGCGGAAGGCGGACACGGCGTCGGCGGCGCGGAGCAGCTTGCTGGTGATCGCGTCGCTGTAGCCGTTGAGCGTCGCCTGGAGGGCGAGCTTGGCGTCCTCGATCCCGACGCCGGTTTCGAGGGCGTAGCGGAACGCGACGATGCCCTTCGCGCCCTTGGCGAGGGTGCCGAAGGGGATGAAGTTGGACGCGGCCCAGGCACAGTGGGAGTTGAATCCCGGGTCCTTGAAGCACGCGATGAAGTCGCCCGCGAAGAGGGTGAAGGCGTTGACGGTCGGTGATCCGCAGACGCCCCGCTGGCAGGTGACGTTGATCTTGTCGAAGTCCTTCTGCGTCATGGCGACGGTGGTGGTGATCTCCGACTTGTTCAGCTGGTCGCTGCCGACGAGGAGGGTGTCCCAGACGCTGTACTTCCCCATGCAGGCGGCGATCGACAGGCCCGCTTCGGGGCAGGTCTTCAGGATGTAGTCGATGGTGCCGGTGACCCTGATGGTGTACGTGACGTCGCAGACCCTGACTCCGGCGGCGTTCGTGTAGAAGTTCTCATCGGTCCACAGGTCCGCGAGGGTTCCCGTCTGTCCCTTGCCGCAGCGTGCTTCGTTGCTCTTGACGACCTCCTTCTGGAGGTCCCCGCGGGGCACGGACTCGATGTAGGAGACGCGGCCGTTGTCGTCGACGACGGCCGTGTCGCTCTGCAGCTTTCCGCCGGCCGCGTCGGCCTGCTGCTTCGACATGATCAGCTGCGCGGCCTCCCTGGCGGCCGCGTACGCGTCGTCCCTGCTCTTGGCAGCGGCGGCGGCCGAGGCCTTCGCCTGGTCGGACGCGGTCTTGGCGTCGGCCGCGAACTGGCTCGCCTGGGCCGCGTAACCGGTGGCCTCGGCGGCCGAGGCGACGGCGCGGTCGGCCGCGACACTGGCGGAGGCGGCGGACGCCTGGGCCTGCTGGGCGTACTGGGCGGCCTGCGCCGCGGAGGCCTGGGCGGCCTGCGCGGACTGGGCGGCCTGGTTGGCGAAGCCCTGGGCGGACTGGGCGGACTGGCTGGCCTGGTTGGCGTATCCCGCGGCCTCGCTGGCGGCGCCGCGGGCGGTGGCGGAGGCCTGGGCGGCCTGCGCCGCGTACTGGCGGGCCTGGGCGACCGAGCCGTCGATGGTGGCGAGGTAGGACGCGACGGTGGCCACGTGGGCGGAGGTCATCGCGTCGCGCTGCTGGGCCTTGGGCAGGCCGGTCTGCAGGAACGGCACGAGGCGGTCGGCGGGGCCGGACAGGACGGCCTGGGCGGCCGCCTTGACCTCCTGGCCTCCGCCGGCCAGGGCCTGGGTCACCAGGACGCGGTTGTCGTCGTCGCGGGCCTTGAACTGACCGGTGGCCAGGAAGGCCCGGACGTCGTCGATCGTGCCGTCCAGGGCCTTGCCCGCCGCGGCCTTTACGCCCGGCCCGCCGGCGGCCATGATCTGGGACAGCTGGACGCGGTCGTCGTCGTCCTTGCCCGGGTACTGCCCGGTGGCCAGGAACGCCCGGACCTGGTCCGGCGTACCCACCGAGGCGGTCTCCGCGGCGAGGCGCTTCTCCAGCTTGCCCGGCGTCTTGGCGATCGCCATGACGCTGGTGCGGTCGTCGCGGTCCCGGGCCACCGTCAGGTCGGTGGCCAGGAAGGCCTGGACGGCGTAGTCGTCGCCCTCCAGCGCGCTCTGGGCGGCGGCCTTCGTCCACGGGCCGGCCGAGTCCAGCAGCCGCAGCGCGGCCTGACGGCCCTTGAGCAGGGCGGTCTTGGCGTCGGTGCCGGCGGCGGGGCGTCCTTGATGAGCTGGTCGGTGCCGGCGGCGAACTGCGTCGCCTTGCCGGACTCCCAGGCCGCCGTCTTGGCCTTCTGGTCGGCCTCGCGGGAGGCCTCGTCGGCGGCGGCCATCTCGGCGGCCTGCTGGGCGTCGAGGCGCTCCTTGTCGGTGGCGCGGGCGATGTTGGTGACCTTGTGGGCCTGCGCGGCCGAGTTCGCGGCCGAGTTGGCGGCGGCGTCGGCCGCGGTGGCGGCCGCCTGCGCGACGTTGGCGGCGGTGGCCGCCTCACCGGCGTGCCGGGCCGCCTCCTCCGCCGCGGCGGCCGCGGCTTCGGCGTGGGCGGCGGCCTCGTTGGCGGCGCGCTGGGCGTCCCCGGCCGCGGCGGCGGCCTCGTTGGCGATGGCGACGGTGGCGTTGGCGGCACGCTTGGCCTCGGCGGCGGCGCGCTGGGCGCGGGCCGCCGCGAGGCGGGCCCGGGCGGCGTCGTCGGCGGACACCCCGGAGTACTCGGCGGCCTCGGCGGCGGCCTGGGCGGCCGCGGCGGCGTTCGCGCCGGAGGAGGCCGCGGCCTGCGCCGCGGCGCCCGCCTGGGTCGCCGCGAAGCCGGCCCACTGGCTGGCCTCGCCCGCGGTGCGGGCCTGGACGGCGGCGTCGCGGGCGGTGACTGCGGCGTTGCGGGCCGCGTCGGCCTGCCCGGCGTCACCGGCGGCGCCGGCCGCGGCGGAGAGCGCCCTGGAGGCGGCGTTGCCCGCCTTCGTCGCGGCGGACGCGGCGTCGGCGGCGGCGTTGGCGGCCTGGCGGGACGCCTCGTTGGCGGCCCTCGCGGCCGCGGAGGCGGTCTTGGCCGCGGCGGCGGCGCGGGTGGCGGCGTCGGCGGCGCGGTTGGCCGCGTTCGACGCCTGCCCGGCCGAACCCTGGGCGGCCTTGGTCTCGTTGGCGGCGCGCTCGGAGGCCTCCTTGGCCAGGCGGGTGGCGTCCAGTGCCTTGCCCGCCGCGTCCTTGGCGGCCATCGCCTGCTGCCCGGCCTGGGCGGTGGCGTTCTTCGTCAGGTCGGCCAGCTGGGCGACCGTCAGGGTCTCCTGGTCGTGGGCGGCGGCGGTCTGGTAGCCGTACTGCAGGAACAGCTGGACGTCGTCCATCGAGCCGTCCAGCGCTGCGCCGGCGGCCTTCTTCACCTCCGGCCCGCCGGAGGCCATCAGCTGCGAGAGGTGGACGCGGTCGTCGTCGTCCTTGGCCTTGAACTGGCCTTCGTTGAGGAACTGGTTGACGTCCGTCATGGTGCCGTCGAGCGCCTTGGCGGCCGCGGCCTTCACACCGGGGCCGCCGGCGGCCATGATCTGCGACAGCCGGACCCGCTGGTCGTCCTCGTAGGCCTTCTGGGCGCCGGTGGCGAGGAACTTCTTCAGGTCGTCGGCCGAGCCCTTGAGCGCGGCCTGTCCGGCATCGCGCACGCCGGGGCCGGAGTTCGCGACCAGGTTCTCGATCTTGGTGCGCAGGTCCTGGTCGGTCGCTGCGGCCTGGCCGCTCGCCAGGAACGCCGTCAGGTCGTCGCCGCTGCCGGTCAGCGCGGTCTCGGCGGCGTGCCGCACGGCCGGTCCGCCGGCCTGCCAGGCGGCGACCGCCTTGACCCGGTCGGGGTTCGCCGCGGTCGCCGTCGGCGGCGCGTCGGCCGCGAGGGCCGGGGTCGAGAGCAGCCCGGTCAGCAGGCTGCCGGCCACGAACCCGGCTGCCAGCCGTGATCGGGCCCGTGATGTCAGTGACATCCGCATGGAAGTTCGCAATCCATCCTGGTCTGGGCACCGGAGTGCCGTGAAGAACCGCCGACGGGGGCGCCGGCGGTGCGGGGAAAGTTCTTCGGGGTGCGCGCGGGGCGGCGGGAAGCGCCGTGGCACGTGCGCGGGGTGGCCCTGCGTCCGTCCGGCGGGCCAGGGGGCCGACGGGGCGGCCGCACCCGGGGAGCCGGGGTGCGTGCCGCCCTGCGGCACGGCGTCGGAAGCGACGTCCGTGGGCTCCTGCTGCCGGCAGCCGGTGAGCAGGGTGGTGGAATCGCGCGCGTCGAAGCGTGCGGGGAGTCTTCCGGTGGGCCGCTGACGAGCGGTCGGGTCCCGTGCTGGAAGGAGCAACCTGGAAAGAGCAACCTGGAAAGAGCAGCCAGGCCTACCCGGCCAAGGGCGGGAGAAAGGGACGCGCAGGTGGGCGGATCCGTGGATCCGGCGGCCTCGGCAGCCGGGAATTCCGGTTCGGCCGAACGCAGTTCCCGGGTGGATCGCATCGGGCGCCCGGCCCCGCCGGGCGCCCGATGGGGGCGCGGGGTGTCAGCCGGCCGGGGTGGCGGCGATGCCCTGGATGCCGCTGCTGGCGACGGCGTAGAAGGTGGTCCAGCTGTTGTCGGCCTTCTGGTCGGCGGTCCAGATGCGGTCGTCGGCGCCGATGGCGAACAGGCGGGCGGTGTCGCCGATGGTGGTGGCGGCCACCTGCTTGACGCCGGCGGCGTTGGGCACGGCGTTGAACGTGGTCCAGGTGCCGGCCGTGTAGTCGCCGGTGGTGGTCCAGATGCGGTCGTCGCCGCCGATGGCGAACAGGTGCACGGTGTTGCCGATGGTGGCGGCGGTGATGTTCTTGATGGCGCTGCTGGGGATGGCCTGGAAGGTGCTCCAGGTGCCGGCGGTGTAGTCGCCCGTGGTGGTCCAGATCTGGCCGTCGCCGCCGACGGCGAACAGGCGGACCTTGTCGCCCATCGCGACGGCGGTGATGTTCTTGATGGCGCTGCTGGGGATGGCCTGGAAGGTGCTCCAGGTGCCGGCGGTGTAGTCGCCGGTGGAGGTCCAGATCTGGCCGTCGCCGCCGATCGCGAACAGGCGGACCTTGTCGCCCATGGCGACGGCGGTGACCTGCTGGATGGCGCTGTTGCCCGGCACCATCTGGAACGCGCTCCAGGTGCCGTTCGCGCCGTCCTTGCTCGCGCTCCAGATGCGCTGGTCGCTGCCGATGGCGAACAGGCGCACGGTGGTACCCATGGTCACGGCGCTGACCTGGCGGATGCCGCTGTTCTGGGGGACGGCCTCGAAGGTGCCCCACACGTTCGTGGAGTAGGAGCCCTCGTTGGCCCATATCCGGTTGTCGCTGCCGATGGCGAACAGCCGGCTGCCCGGACGGGAGGCCTTCACCTGCTGGATCCAGGCGTTGAGGTCGTCGACGCGGGAGGAGGTGGCGCCGGTGCGGGTCTCGGTGGCGGGGGTGCCCAGGCAGCCGCCCTGCCAGGAGAGGGAGGCGACGGCGGCGATCTCGGGGGTGCCGTTGCGGTCGCGCAGCAGCGGCGCGCCCGTGTCGCCCTGGCAGACGGGGGCCTGGCCGGCGGCCGGGGCGGTGTCGATGCTGGTGGGGTTCACCGCGCCGGTGGTGTGGGCGCTGGTGTGGAGCTTGAGCGGCGCCCAGTCGGTGGCGGTGCGGCCGTAGCCGGGGATGCGCAGGCCGTCCCCGGCCGCCGGGGCGGTGCCGGTGACGGCGATGGGGGCGACGCCGTCCAGCGGGGAGGTCAGGCGGGCCATCACCAGGTCGCGCTCGGCGCGCGGGGCCAGCTCGGCGATGGCGATGGTGCGGCCGGCGACGGTGGCGGTGCTCGCGGTCGCGGGCGCGCCGGCGGCCGGGTGGTCGCCGAAGCAGGACGCGGCGGTCAGCACCCAGTAACGGTCCACCAGGGTGGCGGTGCAGGAACGGGCGTCGGTACGGCCGGGCTGCCCGGCCCGGGCCGTGGCGCCGGGCGGGGGGTCGGTGTTTGCCGGGGGGGGGGGGGCGGCGCGGGCGGGGGGGAGACTCCACTG
>NZ_JBHWGV010000208.1:7321-8556 GCF_042732955.1 Kitasatospora sp. NPDC059747
GCCCGGCGGGCGGCCCGCGCCGTGACCGTGCCGACGGCCGGGTAGTCGGTGTTGGCCGGGGCGGCCGGTCCGTCGGTGGCGGTCAGTTCCAGCAGCGTGGTGGAGCCGCTGGTGCCGCCCTCGCCGACCGGGGTCCAGGCGTTCTTGTTGACGTCGATGCTGCTGACGGTGCCCGCGGTGTTCAGCGTGGCCTTGATGGTGTGGTCGTCGCCCTTGATGTTGTAGACCTGCGGGATCTCCAGGGCGAGGTACCCGGTGGGGCCGGTGATCTTGAAGCAGACCTCGCTCGGGCTGGCGGCGCGGCTGAACAGCTGGACCAGACCCGGGCCCGAGGCGCAGTCGGCGAGGACGATGTGGCCGTCGCCGGTCTTCAGGGTGATGTTCCGGTCGGCGAGGACCTTCGCCGCGTCGGGGTAGGAGAAGCCCTCCACCGCGCTCGGCGGGGCGGCATCGGCGGCCACAGCGGGCATCGGGGCGGCGACGACGGGGATCGCAAGGGCCGCGCCGAGGGGCCAGGCCAGTCTGCGAACGGTACGCACGGGCACTCCAGAAGAGAGATACGCCCAGGGGAAACCAGCGCCCCCGAGCCGGCAAAGAAAGAATCAATCGGAAGCTATCGTCGCGGAATTGTGCACGTCAAAGCATGCGGGCACCCCCGGCGCACCCCTGACCCGGGGTCAAGCCCCGCACGGAAAAACGCGGTCGGGCCGTCCGGGGGCCCGGGTGTTCGAATGCGGACATTTCCGGATGAACGCGAGGGCGACGGCCCGCCGCAGGATTATCACGGTTCGGTGACGTTTCCTCCGCAAGTCGGCCCCCCCGGGTGCGGACCCGGTGCGGACCCGATGTGCGGACCCGATGCGGACCCGATGAGGAACCCGGTGCGGACCCGATGCGGATCCGGTGCGTGAGCGGTGCACGCCCCCCGCGGGCATGCCCACACAGCACGGCGGGGGGGGGCACGGGGGGGGGGGGGGGGAGTGGGGGCCCCCCCGCCCCACCCCCCGCGGGCCGGCCGGGCCCCCCCCCCCCACGACGGGTCGGGTGCCCGGCCGGCCGACCGGCCGGGGTACGCGCAGGGCGGCCATGACGTGCTCGAAGGCGGGCGCGTCGCCGGCCTGGCCGGGCGTGAGGTGGAAGCACAGCGGGCGGCAGCGGCCGTGCGCGGCGGGGTGGTGCGTCGTGGTACGCCCGCCCCGGGGACGCCCCCTCAAATGGTGGGGCGGGGAGCCCGC
>NZ_JBHWGV010000209.1:0-4913 GCF_042732955.1 Kitasatospora sp. NPDC059747
TCTCTTGTGTGGTTGTGTGTTGTTTTTTTTTTTTTTTTTTGTTTTTTTTTTTTTTTTTTTTGTCTGTGCTCGGGGTTGGTTCCCCCCTCCCGCCCTGGTTTCTAACACTCGCGGTCCGTGGGCCACCCCGGGCCCCCCCCCACGCTGGGTTCGGGCCGGGCCCGAACCCAGCGTGGGTCAGGCCGCGATCAGCGACGTCAGCAGCCCGGTCGCGTCGATCCCGTGCGGCAGGTCGCTCACCTGCCCGTCCCCGACCTCGACCACCCGCCAGCCGGAGCCGTCCGCCCGGCTGGCGAGGTCGGTGGTGACGAACCGGCAGCCGAGCGTCCGCACCAGCGAGCGCACACCGGTCAGGTCGGGGTCGACCTCGTCGCGCGGCGCGTCCGGGTGCGGTCCGACGAGCACCGGTTCGCCGTCCAGCCACCACACCCGGGCCTCCACCGCCCGGGTGCCCCCGACGCCGACGCCGACGCCGACGCCGACGCCGACGCCGAGACCGACGCCGGCACCGGCCTCGGTGCCGACGGGAGCGGACGCCCGCGCGAACTCCTCGTACCGCCGCAGCACCACCCCGCCCGCCAGGAACTCGCCCTGCAACTCGACGAACCGGGCCACCACCCGACCGACAGCGTCCAGGTCGGCGAGCTCCGGCACGTAGCAGGCCTCGTGCCACTCGTGCTTTCGGGACTTCACGTAGTCCTTGACGATCGCCGGGCCACGCCCGCCCAACCGGGCCACGGCATCGGCCAGTTCCTCCCGCCCCGGTCCCGGCGCCGATGCAGACCCGCCCGCTGCCTCGCCCGCCGAGGGGATCCACACGCTCGACGGCGTCGAGCCCTCGAACACGCCGTACCAGCCGGGAAGTTCGTGTGCGGCCGCGTAGCCGGCGGCACTCGTGAGCAGGTTCCCGCCGCGCGCGGAGAGGGCGGCGGCGAAGGCGGCGTAGTCCCGGGAGGGGATCATCCAGCCCCGGTACCAGAGCGGGCCGCCGCCCTCCGGCACCCGCCGGACGGCCTCCTCGGCCCGTCCGGCCAGCAGCGCGTCGTGGTCGACGAGATGGTGCTCGCCGCCCAACTCCCGGACCAGCCGGGCCTCCCAGGCGAAGTGCGGGTCGGGCCGGCGCGGGTTGAGCGGGTCGGCGGGAAAGACGATCGCGGGTACGGGCATGGGCGTCAGCGTACGGCGGTACGGGCCCTCCGCGCGCCGTCACGCCGTTCCGTCAGCGTCTGTCCCGCCACCACCTGTCCCGCCACCACCTGTCCCGCCACCGCCCGTCCGGTCACGGCCCCGTACCGCCACCGCCCGTACCGCCACCGCCCGTCCCGGAATTCGGAGACGCCCGTCGTCGGGCCCTGCGAGAGTGGGCCGATGAAACGACAGCAGCGCTTCCGCAACCCGCTGGGACTCGTCGGACTGCGGCGCCCCCGCGAGCGCGTGCCCCGGCAGGCGGCCCGGACGGCGGTTCTGGCCGAGGACGGCTCGGTCTTCCTGCTCCGCTCCGACAACTCCGAGGTCGGCGTGCACTGGACGATGCCGGGCGGCGGACTGGACCCCAGCGAGACCCCGCGCGAAGGCGCCGTCCGTGAACTCCGCGAGGAGACCGGCTGGACGGACCTCGAACCCGGCCCGCTGCTCTGCACCTGGGAGCACGACTTCACCTGGCACGGCACCCCGGTCCGCCAGCACGAGCACATCTACGTCACCCGGGGCCCGCGCCGCGGCCCGGTCGGCGACGTCAGCGCGGTGCACGCCGTCGACCGCATCCTCGACTGGCGCTGGTGGACGCCGTCCGACCTCGCCGCCCCGGACGCCGACGCGCTCTGGCCGCCCAGGCTCCCCGAGCTGCTGGCGATGGTCCGGTCGGGCGACTGGAACGTCGACGGGAGCGACGCGGGCGCCGTCCACCTCGGCTACATCCCGAACTCCTCGCCGGAGCACTGACGTTCGTACGTCGGGCGCTACGTCGGGCGCTACGTCGGGCGCTACGTCGGGCGCTACGCCGGGTCGAACGGCACGGACCGGCTACGCCCGTCCGCCGCGCCGTCCGCGCGCGGCCCGCCAGTCGTGCAGGTCGAGCTCCCGGTCGTGCAGGGCACCGGGGTTCATCATCACCGTCAGCTGCACGCCGGCCAGTTGTTCGAAGGCGAGCCCGGTGGCGGACAGCAATTGCTCGGTCGGCACCGAGACGGCGATGGCGGGTCGCCAGGAGGGCAGCACGACGAGGCTGGTGCCGCGCCCGATCCGGACCGGCTCGGCGGTCACCCGGACCGGCGTGCGCTCCTCCGGGCGGCCGACCGCCTCGGGTTGGTGGGGGCCGGCGCCGATCAGGATCCCGAGCGGGGTCTCGGCCTGGTCGGCCCCGGTGCCGGCCCGGGCCCCGGCCCCGGTGCCGCCGGTCGGCCGCCAGGCCGCCGCGGTCCCTACGGCCCCGTTCGCTCCCGCCGCCGTCCTGCCCGCTCCCCGTGCGGACCTGCGCGGGAGTGGTCCCTCAGGTGCGGCCGTCTCCCGTTCGGCCGCCTCCTGCCCGGTCAGGGCGGCATCGGGGTGCATGCGGCGCAGCCGGCGTGAGGGCGAGGGCCGTCGTGTCGCGAGGGTCCGCGGTTCCTCGCGGGCCGCCCGCAGCACCGGCACCGGCCGTTCGGCCGTCGGTGCGGCGGGCTGCGGGAGTTCGTGCGTGTGAACGTCGTGCGTGTGAACGTCGTGCGTGTGGACGTCGCCGGGCTCGCCCTGGTCGTCCTGAACCTGCCAGGCCGACGGAGCCTCCACCGGCACGGCCTCGCCCAGGAGCGCCGCGACCTCCGCCACCGGCCGTCGACACGCGGCGGCCAACTCGGCGAGCGTGCGCCCTTGCAGGCGTGCGGCCCGCAGCCGTTCGGCGAGCGCGGCCTGCACACGGGCGGCCGTCCGCTGGTCCGGCGCGCCGGTGAGGGGTGCGCGGGTCGGCGCCCCGCCGTCGGCGTCGCCGGGGCCGCTGCGCGGTCGCGGCACCGAGTCGTCCCGGGCGCCGCCGCCCGGCGCACCGGGGAGCTGTCCCGTGTCGGCGGCCTGCGCGATGGAGCAGCGCGCGGCGGCCTGACGCGGGGCTCCGGCGCGGTCCGCGGCCGGGTCGGGGCGGGCTGGGTCGGTGGGGGTGGGGTGGAGCGAGGTCATCGGCACGGGCCCTTCGGGGGACGGTCCAGACGATCCTCCCGCACCGAGTGACCAGCTCCAAGCGCCGGTTCCCCGTTCGGACGCCCGCACGCCCCTCCGGGAGCGGGCCGCGGGCACCCCGCCCCTACCCGGCGTGTCGGCTCAACTGCCGGGCGCGACGAAGCCCTTGAGGTCGGCGAGCACCGCGGTGGCCGCCATCACGCCGAGCCCGAGGAACCAGGTCTCGTCCGAAACCGGCCGTGCCTGACCGGACTTGACCGCTCCGAGGGTCCTCCAGAGCGCGCCGCCGAGCACCGTGTCCTGGTTGGTGGAGGTGGGCGATCCGTACACGCCGTAGAAGATCCAGTCGGCGTCCGCCTTGTCGATCTGCTCGGGGCTGATCTCGACCGCGAGTTCCTTGACCCGCTCGATCGCGGGCTGCGGCAGCGGCACGTCGGTGAGGATCGTGCCGATGAACGACAGCTCCGCGTAGAGGCGGGTCTTGCCGGGCATGAAGCGCAGCGGCGTGATGGCCGGTCGCTTGTCGCCGAGCCGGGCGCCGATCGCGGTGGCGGCGGCCTGGTAGGCGTCGAGCTGGGTCTTGGCCTCGGCCTCCAGGCCGAAGGTGCTCGCGTTGAGCAGGAAGTTCTGCTTCCACGGGTAGCCGGGGCGCAGCGAGAAGACGGTCGGTGCGATCTTCGACAGCTGTACGTACTGGTCCTGGGCGCGCAGCTGGCTGCCGAGGATCAGGTCGGGCTTGAGGGCGGCGATCGCCTCCAGGTTGAGGCTGTTGATGGTGCCGACGTTCGCCGGGCTGCCGGCCTTGTCCTTGAGGTAGGACGGCATGGTCTTCGAGCCGTCGGTATGGACGACGCCGACCGGCTGGACGCCGAGCGACACGACGTTGTCGAGCTCGCCGGTGTCGAGGACGACGACGCGGACGGGCTTGGCGGGGAGGACGGTCTCGCCCATCGCGTGCCTGACCGTGCGGGGGTAGACGCCGGGGGCGGCGTCGGTGCCGAAGCCCTTCATCTTCTCGATCACGGTGGCGTAGTCGTCGCCGCCCTGCTTGACCGACTTCTGGTCGGGGGAGCCGCCGCCGGACGGCTTCGCAGTGCCGGGTCCGGCCGACCCGTCCGAGCTGCCGCAGGCGGCGAGGAGCCCGCCGAGGCCGAGCACGGCACCGCCGGTGAGCCCGCCGGCGAGGAAGCGGCGGCGGGAGGCGGTGCGGCGGGCGGGGGTCAGGTCGTCGGCGTTGGGGGCCACGCGACGCTCCTTCGGGATCGGCGGGCGGGTCAAGAACGGGTCGGGGACGGGTCGGGGACGGGTCGGGGACGGGGCGTGGCCGCGGGGGCGGCCACCAACTCGCAGCTAAGGTGAGGCTAACCTATCCCACAAGCCCACGTTCACCCCGGTGGCCCGCACGCTGCCGGCGATGAGCGCCTACCGGGCCGTCCCGCCGCGCTTCGGCGCCGTCCACCCGGGCTTCCGGACCCCGGGGTCGGCGGCCTGCTGCTCAGCGCCGTCTTCCTGCAGGCGGAGTTCTTCCGCGGCGAGACGCTGCGCCGCGACACCCCCGCCCTCGTCGTCGAGGACTGAGGCCGACGGCGAAAACCGGTGACCGCGGCGGGGGACCGGCGCTATGGTCGAAGGCATGAAGCGCTCCACGGGCCTGTGCTGGTGGCCGTCCTACATACGCGCCCACTCCTAGCGTGACCAGGGGCGGAGGAGATGGACGGGCCAGTCGCGTTTCCCAGCCGGAGGGGCCCGGCCCGAGGACGGCC
>NZ_JBHWGV010000209.1:4923-8299 GCF_042732955.1 Kitasatospora sp. NPDC059747
CGCCAGCCCCGTCGCCCCGCCTCTGCCGTGCGCGCGCCCCCCCCCCCCCCCCCCCACCACTGCATGCCTGACCAGGGCCGTCCGGGATGGACGGCCCTGTCGCGTTTCCCAGCGGGACGGGCCCGCGCCCCGGACGGCCACCACCACCGCCGTACCGAGGAGACAACCCGCATGACCGCCACGACCGCCCACCCCGTCGCTGCCGCCGTTCCCGCTCCCGTTCCCGCTCCCGTCGCGGCTCCGGCGGCCCGCCGCGTCCTGACCGGCGACCGCCCCACCGGCCCGCTCCACATCGGCCACTACTTCGGCACCCTGCAGAACCGGGTCCGCCTCCAGGACCAGGGCGTCGAGATGTTCATCGTCGTCGGCGACTACCAGGTCATCACCGACCGGGACATCGCCGACCGGCTCGCCGAACACACCGAGAACCTCGTCCTCGACAACCTCGCGGCCGGCCTCGACCCCGACCGCGCCACGATCTTCGCGCACAGCCGCGTCCCCGCCCTCAACCAGCTGCTGCTGCCCTTCCTCAGCCTGGTCAGCGTCGCCGAACTGAGCCGCAACCCCACCGTCAAGGACGAGATCGCCCACTCCAGCCAGGCCGCCGTCAGCGGACTGATGTTCACCTATCCCGTCCACCAGGCCGCCGACATCCTCTTCTGCAAGGCCGGCCTCGTCCCCGTCGGCCAGGACCAGCTGCCCCACCTCGAAGTGGCCCGCACCATCGCCCGCCGCTTCCACGAGCGCTACCCGCACGCCGACGGCACCGCCGTCTTCCCCCGCCCCAAGGCCGTGCTCTCCGACGCGCCGCTCCTCCTCGGCACCGACGGCGGCAAGATGAGCAAGAGCCGGGGCAACGCTGTCTTCCTCGGCGCCTCCGAGGACGAGACCGCCCGGCTGATCCGCGGCGCGAAGACCGACACCGACCGGCACATCGCCTACGACCCGGCGAACCGGCCCGAGGTCGCCAACCTCGTCCTGCTGGCCGCCCTCTGCCAGGGCCGGGCACCCGAGGACGTCGCCGCCGAACTCGGAGACGGCGGCGCGGCCGCGCTCAAGCGCACCGTCACGGAGTCCGTCAACGAGTTCTTCCGCCCGATCCGCGCCCGCCGCGCCGCGCTCGCCGCCGACCGCGGCCACCTCCGCCAGGTGCTGCGCGACGGAGCCGAGCGCGCCAACGCCATCGCGGACGCCACCCTCGCCGAGGTCAGGGAGGTCATGGGGTCGGTCTGAGGACGACGGGGCATACCACTTGCGGCGGGCCCCGCCGGATCCGACCGCACCTCACCCCCTCACGCTCCGACGCCCGCACCCTGGAAGGATCCCGGCCATGGACCAGCACCCGACCACGCCCGCCCGAGGGCTGACCCGTCCGCCGCAGCTCCGTCCGGGGGACCACGTCGTCGTGGTCGCCCCCAGCGGCCCGATCGACCCCGAGCGGCTCACCGCCGGGACCGCGATCCTGCGCTCCTGGGGGCTGCGGGTCACCGTCGCCCCGCACGTCCTCGACACCCACCCCGCCCTCGGCTACCTGGCCGGCACCGACGCCGACCGGGCCGCCGACCTGCAGGACGCCTGGCTCGACCCCACCGTCGACGCCGTCGTCTGCGCCCGCGGCGGCTACGGCGTGCACCGCGTCGTCGACCTCCTCGACTGGGCAGCGATGCGCCGCGTCCCACCCAAGGTCCTCATCGGCTTCAGCGACGTGTCCTCCCTGCACGAGGCGTTCGCCCAGCGGCTCGGCCTCGCCACCCTCTACGGGCCGATGTGCGCGGCAGCCTCCTTCATCGAGGACGCCCCCACCGCCGAACACCTGCGCCGCACCCTCTTCGAGCCCGCCACGACCACCGTCCTCACCGGACCGGCCGCCGCACCGCTCGTCCCCGGCCGGGCCCGCGGCGTCACGGCCGGCGGCTGCGTCCACGTCCTCGCGGCCGAGCGGGGCACGCCCGCCGCCCGGCCCTCCTTCGCGGGCGCCATCCTGATCCTCGAAGACGTGAACGAGCACCCGTACCAGCTCGACCGCCTCCTCACCCAGTTCCTCCGCTCCGGCGCCCTCGACGGCGTGGCCGGCATAGCCCTCGGCTCCTGGGAGGGCTGCGGGCGACCGGACCGGGTCCGCGAGGTGATGCTCGACCGCCTCGGCCCGCTCGGGGTGCCCGTGCTGTGGGAACTGGGCTTCGGCCACTGCCCCTCCACCCTCACCGTCCCGCTCGGGGTCCCGGCCGTGCTCGACGCCGACGCGGGAACGCTGACCCTGGAGGTGCCGGCCCTCGCCGCCCGGTGAGGCGTCGGCAGCGGAGAAGCGAGCGGCCCGGGCCGGGGCGGGACGGATGAGTAGGGTGCGGCCATGAACGAGGACCGCCTCACCGCCCTCGCCCTCGGACTCCTCCGGGGCCCGGGCAGCAACGCCCGTACGATCCTCGGACTCACCGGCCCTCCCGGGGCCGGCAAGTCCACCCTGGCCCGGCACCTGGTCGCCGAGGTCGAGCGCGCCGAGGGCCCGGGCAGCGCCGCCTACGTCCCAATGGACGGCTTCCACCTCTCCGCCGCCCAGCTCGACCGCCTGGGCCTCACCCACCGCAAGGGCGCACCCGCCACCTTCGACACCCACGGCTACGTCGCGCTGCTGCGCCGCATCGCCGCCGACCGCTTCCAGGACATCTACGTCCCCGACTTCGACCGCACCCTCGACGAACCGGTCGCCGCCCGCCACGTCGTCCGTCCGCAGGCCCGCCTCGTCATCACCGAGGGCAACTACCTCGCCTCCACCGACGCTCCCTGGCCGGACGCCCGCCGACTGCTCCGCGAACTCTGGTACGTCGAGACCGACGACGCCCTCCGCGAGGAACGCCTCCTGCGCCGCCACCGCGACGGAGGCCGGGACGAGCCCACCGCACGGCGTTGGGTCACCGGGAACGACCACCCGAACGGCGAACACGTGAAGGCGGGCCGCCCGCTCTGTACCCGGACGGTCCCCGGCACGGGTTTGCCCGGAGCGCCGAACAGGGGTAGTGTTCTCTAGTCGCTCGGCAGGGAGCACCGGACACGCATCGGCGCGGACGGTCCCGGGGCGGCCAATCCTCTGAAACACCACTTCCCGACTGTGGGCCGGGTCGCGTCTTGTCGCGGCTCGGTGCGTATTCGGCGTGCGCGTTTTATTGGATTGCGGTCGGACTTCGGCTGGATTCGCTTTTCGGAGCGGGGATCGGCTAGAGTTTGAAACGTCGGACGGGGCGTCAAGTCCCGGAAGACACCGGCGAGTTGGATGACGAAGCCCTGGAAAACGGAGCGGAAAACATCTGATAAGCTGGAAACACGAAAGAACGAAGCGCCCGGAGGGCCCGCTGGAAGGCGGCTCGAAGGAAGCGTCCGT
>NZ_JBHWGV010000210.1:0-1117 GCF_042732955.1 Kitasatospora sp. NPDC059747
AGCCCACCCCCTTTCGGTCGATGTGGTCAAGCTAGTGCACCCCACTGACAACGCAGCGTTCTCCGCCGCTTCGCGGCTCCGGGCCAAGGATGCATTCCCTCCCCGGCTGAAGCCGGGGATACCCTGCAAGATCAGGGATGGGGGCCCGGCCCAGGTGCGCGGTCCCCACCTTCTTGGCCAGTGACCAATGACTGGTTGTCAGCAAGACTGGGTCGGTGACCAAGAAGCAAGCCCCGGACCGCGCCCGCACCCGGCTCCCGTCGGGGCCGGCGCCGATGATCCGGTCGAGGCCGAGCTCGAAGCGCTCGTCGAAGTCGTCGAAGTCGTCGAAGTCGCCGGAGGGGTGCTGAGATGCGGATCGAGATCGTCGCCGTCCTGGACGGCGGCCGGGTCGACTTCCGCTGCACCCTCGGCGGGGCTCAAGCCCTGTGGGCCGGGCCGCCGTCGCCCGGTCCCGGCCGACTCTTCGACGTCGAGCTGGACGTGGGGGAGCCGATCGCCGCGTGGGCGAGAGCCACCACCGGACCGGGAGCGATCACCGGAACCCCGGCGGGCGGGGCCGTGCTCACCGGGACCGTCCTCGGGGCGGGAAACGCGGACGACCCCGTCGTCGACCTCCGGCTCGGCGACGACATCGTCCTGCTGGAGCCGCCGGCGGACGGCTGGGACGTGCGGCCCGGCGAGGTCGTGGCGGCACGGGTCACATCGCTCCGGCTGTACCCGTACGAGCTGTAGCCCGCGGGCCTGCGGCTGATGCGTTGAGTCCCGCGGCCCGGGGGGACGTATGGGTCAGTGGCGGGGCGGGTGCGGCGGGGAAGCGGGAAGGTGAGTCCGGTGATCAGCTCGGAGACGGTGGAGTTCCGCGTCGGGGACCGGGTGTGGGTGTACCGGGACTCGGAGTTCGGTGCGGTCGAGGGGGCCGTGGTCGTGGATGTCCGGCCGGACGGGCGGCTGCGGGTGGAGTTCACCGACGGGCACCGCACCGCTCTCCGGTACGGGCACGTCGAGCTGCGGGCGCCGGGGGGGGGGGGGGGGGGGGCGCCCCCCCGCCCGGGGGGGGGGGGTGGGGGCGGCAGCGACCCAGGAAGACCGTCACACTCACCCCCAGCCCCCCCCC
>NZ_JBHWGV010000210.1:1127-8281 GCF_042732955.1 Kitasatospora sp. NPDC059747
CGGCGCCGCGCCGGGCGGGCGGGACCGGGCCCGGGGCGGGGCGGGGGCCGGGGGTGGGGGGCGGGCCCCCGCCGGTACGGGGCGGGGGCGGGGGAGAGGAGCCAGCTCAGGGTGACGTCCCACAGCGGGCCGCCACCCGCGGTCATGCGGTGACCTTGGCGACGAAGGCGGCCAGGTTCGCCACCGTGCGCTGGATCTTCTCCTCCACGGTGAGCGACTCGTGCAGCTTGGTGCCGACCTCCCGCTTGCCGCGCACGTAGAGCGAGCACGCGAGGTCGCTGCACATGTACGCGCCCACCGAATTGCCCTCCTTGCCCGCCTTGCCGGCCCGCGGGGCGACCAGCAGCGAGACGCCACCCGTGTGCGTGGTCACGCACAGCGAGCAGATGCTGCGCCGGGCCTGCCAGGAGGCCCCGGAGGACGAGCGCAGCGCGACGGCCACCGGGCGCTCGCCGAAGCCGGGGAGCTCGGCGACGAGGTAGGAGCGGTCGGGGGCCTGGGGATCCCGCCAGCCGAGGAAGTCCAGGTCCTCCCAGGGCTGTTCGGCGAGGTCTCGCGGCACGTTCAGGCGCGAGGCCTCGCCCTTGGTGGTGTTGACGAAGGCGGCACGGATGTCTCGTTCGGTCAGCGGCTTCATAGGGATCAACGTAAATTACCTAGGAGCATTAGGCAAATGTATTATTGCTCCAGGAGACCGTGGGAAGCAGAGGGGAACCGCATGGCGCGCGTAGGACTGACCGCCGAACGCCTCACCAGGGCGGGGGCGGAACTCGCCGACGAGGTCGGCTTCGACAAGGTGACCGTCTCGGCGCTCGCCCGGCGCTTCGGCGTCAAGGACGCGAGCCTCTACTCGCACGTCAGGAACTCGCAGGACCTCAAGACGAGGATCGCCCTGCTCGCCCTGGACGAGCTCGCCGACCGGGTGTCCGCCGCCCTCGCCGGGCGGGCCGGCAAGGACGCGCTGACCGCCTTCGCCGACGCCTACCGCGACTACGCCCGCGAGCACCCCGGCCGCTACGCCGCCGCCCGGCTCCAGCAGGACCCGGAGACCGCGCGCGCCAGCGCCGCCGTCCGCCACTCGCAGATGACGCGCGCTATCCTGCGCGGCTACGACTTCGTGGAGCCGGACGAGACGGACGCCGTCCGGCTCCTGGGCAGCACCTTCCACGGCTACGTCACGCTGGAGACGGGCGGCAGCTTCGCCCACACCCCGCGCGACACCGAGGACACCTGGGCGCGCATCCTCGACGCCCTCGACACGCTCCTGCGCAACTGGCCGAAGAGCCCGCCGATCGGCTAGCCAGGAGCCCCGGGCCGGCTGGGTCGTCGAAGGGCACCTGGTCGAACCCCGGGGCCGCCTTGCCCGGAGCCGGGAGGGCCGGCACCTGATCGACCGGGACCGTCGATGCGCTCGGCGGCATACTGGCGGGATGAGCTTCGGGGTGGGGTCCGGCGAGAGCAACTGGGGTGGCGGGGTGCTCCAGGAGACGTTGGGGCGTGTGGCGGAGGGCCTCGGGGTCGTCTTGCCTGAACCGGACGGGCAGTGGAGCGGCGCAGCGGTGTACGTCGACGCGGGGCTCGGCCGGCGGGTGTCGGTGCGTCCGGCCGGCGAGCAGCGGCGTGCCTTCTGGGTGTATCTCCAGAGCAACGGCCGGCGCCTGGCCTGCGGGTGGACCGCCGATCCGGCCGAGGTGGTCAGGGCGGCGGTGGCCTGGACCGGCGGAGCGGGGCTCGAGGAGACCAAGGAGCAGGCTCCGTGCATCGAGTTCCGCCCTTGGGCCCTCGCGCACGAGCGGGAGCCGCTCGGTGCTGTCGAGTTGGCGTGGTGCCTCAAGCTCGACGGCGTCCACATGCCGCCGATGAACCGGTTCCCGCGCGTGCATGCGCTGTTGGCGGCCGCGTACGCCCAGCCGGTGCTCCGCCAACTGATGCCGGTGACCAGCCACTTCAACCTCTGGTTCTCCACCAGTACCACCGCGCGATGGAATACGACACGGGTCGGGTACATGATCTGGCCGCACGATGAGGGGTTCTACGGGGTACGGAACCGGAGCGAGTCGCTCGCGCGCTTCGAGACACCGGAGGAGGCCGTCGCCTTCGTGGTCGCCGTCCTGCCGGAGGGGATCGGGCCGGCACGTTAAGCGTTGGTCGAGCGGTAGCGGCAGCGATCGTGTTCGTCGCCACGTCCGGCTGCACCTGTCCCCAGCGCTCTTGATCGCCAGGAGACCGTTTAGCGGGCCGGAACGCCCGCGAGTCGCACCTCCGAGGCGCCCGGGCGCCAGCGGACTTCGGTGACGGGCGCCCGGCCGGAGCCCTGGACGAGGCGCAGGGGCAGGTCGAGACGGTTGGTGACTCCCGTGCGGCCTTGAGCCGACCTCGCCCTCGGGGCTGGGTCTACGATCACACCAACGGCAGGCAGGACCGGCCTGGGAGGCCCCGGCCCGCCGACGAGCCCGGTGAGCACGCCGGGCGGGTGCTGGACCGGCTGAAGGGGGACCTCATGGCGCAGCGGACCGGGCGGACGGCGGACGGCAGTGCGGGCGACGCGGACTACGGCGCGATCGGCGGCTCGTACGCCGCCTACCGGCGCCCCGAACCGAGGATCGCCGCACTGATCGAGCAGGCCCTGGGCGGGGCCCGTACGGTGCTCAACGTCGGTGCCGGGGCCGGTTCGTACGAGTCGGAGGCCTTCGACGTGACGCCGGTCGAGCCGTCGGCGTCGATGCGCGCGCAGCGGCCCGCGCACCTGCCGCAGGCGGTCGACGCGGTGGCGGAGGACCTGCCCTTCCCGGACGACGCGTTCGACGGCGCGATGACGACGTTCAGTGTCCACCAGTGGAGCGACGTGAAGGCCGGCCTGCGCGAGCTGCGCCGGGTCACGCGCGGCCCGGTGGTCGTCCTGACCTGCGACCCGGACCTCGTGCGGGACTTCTGGCTGTACGAGTACGCGCCGCTGGTGCTGGACACCGAGGCGCGGCGCTACCCGTCCGTCGCCGACATCACCGAGGCCCTGGGCGGCGAGGCCGAGGTCACCGTGGTGCCCGTCCCGGCCGACTGCGTCGACGGCTTCAACGAGGCCTACTACGCGCGCCCCGAGATGCTGCTGGACCCGGCCGCCCGGCAGTCCTGCTCGGCGTGGAGCTTCGTCCCGGCGGAGCTGGCCCGCGAGTACACCGACCGGCTGGAACGGGACCTGGCCTCGGGGGCGTGGGACGAGCGGTACGGCCACCTCCGGCAGCAGGCGGTGCTGGAAGGCTCGCTGGTCCTGATCCGGGCCCGGTAGTAGCCGGCGGCCGTCCTGATCAACGCCGACGGCCTGACACCGCCCGGCGCCGTCAGCGCGCCGGGCGGAGCGGTCCCGGGCGGTCCCGGGCGGTCCCGGGCGGTCCCGGGCGGTCCCGGGCGGAGCCGTCCCGGGCGGAGCCGTCCTGGGCCTCCGTCACATGGTGCCGGAGAACAGCAGGGCGACCAGCTTGCCGTCGTCGTCCCGGCCTTCGAGGCAGAGGGCGGACTCGTCGCCGACGCGGAAGGCCAGGACGTTGGCACCGGTCGCCTCGTTGACCACGACGTCGACCCACGCGGGGACCTTGCCGGCCGCGTCGGCGGCGTCGAGCTCGGCTCCGACGTGCTCCACGAAGGCGCTGAGGTCCTCGAAGGCCTCCGGCCGGACGGAGCGGTCGCGGAACGCGTCCATCGCGGTCGAGTCCCACAGGAAGCCGAAGTCCGGCCCGAGCGGCTGCCAGTCCTCGACGGCGTCCTCGAACTCCGCCCCGGCGATCTCCTCGGGGCCGGCCAGCGGCACGAACACCATCTCCACCGCGCTCGACTCCCGGCCGGTCACGCCGTCCCGGAACCGCCGCACGCCGACGTACACGGGGTGCGAGCCCGGCGGGACGTCACCGCACGCGCTCCACTCGGGCGGCGCCGGGCAGCTGAACACCACGCCCTCGACCACCTTCAGATCGCCGATCCGGTGGAACTCGGTGGGCTCGCCCTGGACGTACTCGTCGGCCAGGGTCTGCAGCAGTTCGTTGATCTCCATGGCCGCACATTCTGGCGCACCCCACCGACAGCCGAGGCGGTCGGGCTGGTCCTCACAACCGGTCGTAGACGGCCGACAGCCGCTGGAGCACCTCGGCAGCGCGGTCGAGGGCGTCCGCGTCGTAGTCGGACAGGTCGGCGTGCAGGGCGTCGGTGAGCGCCTGCTGGCGCCGGCGGTGCCGCTCGCGGCCGGCGTCGGTGAGGGCGACCACGACGGAGCGCTTGTCCTCGGGCGGCCGGGTGCGGGTCACGTAACCGGCCGCGACCAGGCCGTTGACCAGTTGGGTGGCGGCGGCGCCGGTGGTCTCGGTGCCGGCCGCGAGTCCGCTGATCGTCAGCGGGCCCCGGTCGGCGAGGGTGCGCAGGGCGCGGGCGTGGGTGAGGGAGAGGGCGCCGGGGGTGCGGGTGGCGCGGCCGCGCAGGCGGGCGTCGGCGGCGCTGAGGCGGTAGGCGGCCCGGGCGAGGCGGTCGAGGGCGTCGGCGCGCTCGGGGGCGGGCTCGGGGGCGGGCTCGCGGGTCGGCTCGGTCATGTGCGGGTCTCCTCGGCGGTGGTGGCTTGACACCAGCTTAGGTTAAGTACTTAATGACTAAGTACTTAATCACTAAGTACTTAGTGATCCGGAACCCGAGAAGGAGACCGCCATGACCACCCGTTCCACCGGCCAGAGCTGGGCCCTCGACACCGCGCTCGCCCAGGGCGGCTTCGACGCGCTGCACCCCGAGGCCGTCGGCACCATGGAGCAGCTCGGCCACGACCACACCGACTTCGCGAAGGTCTTCGCGCTGGTCAGGAGCGGTGCGATGCTGCCCAAGGCCTGGGCGACGGTCGCCGCCCAGGCGGAGGAGCGCGCCGCGCACCACGAGCGCGGCGGTTTCGCGCGGACCGCCGCCGACCTCTACGGGCGGGCCGCGGTGATGTGGGGCCGCGCCCAGTACTCGATCTTCGACGCGACCGATCCGCGCAAGGCCGCGATGCGCACGCGCACCGACCACTGCGTCGAGCGCCTGGGCGCGCTGCGTGACGGCCGGGTGCGGCGCGTCGTCCTCGACTTCGAGGGCGGAGCGATCCACGCGCTGCTCCACCTGCCCGCCGGGCCGGTCGAGAACGCGCCGGCCGTCATCCTCGGCCCGGGGATGGACATGATCAAGGAGGACTACATCTGGGCAGCCGAGCGCTACTACACCTCGCGCGGGGTCGTCGCACTGTCCATCGAGGGCCCCGGCCAGGGCGAGACGCGGGCCGGCGGGCTCACCGTCGACCTCACCAACTACGAGCGCGCGATCGGCCGTTACCTCGACCACCTGGCCGCGCTGCCGGAGGTCGACGCGGCACGGATCGGCATGTTCGGCATCTCGATGAGCGGCTACTGGGGCTCGCGCGCCGCCGCCACCGACGGCCGGCTGGCCGCGCTCGCCGCGTTCGAGGCCGTCACGGGCGACTTCGCGACCATCTTCGAGCGCGCCCAGCCGACCTTCAAGAACAACTACATGTACATGGCCGGGTACACCGACGAGGAGGCCTTCGACCGCGACCTCGTCCGCCACCTGCCCCTCGGTGACCTGGTGGACCGGATCACCTGCCCGGTGCTGTACGGCATCGGCGAGTTCGACGAGCTGACCGACCTCGGGCAGGCGCTGGAGAGCTTCGAGAAGGTCCGGGCGCCGAAGGAACTGCGGGTCTACGAGGACGAGTTCCACCCGCTCGGCGGCGTGGCGGCCGAGGTCTTCCGGTTCGGCGCCGAGTGGCTGGAGCGGGCGCTGGCGGGCGAGTTCGCGACGCCCGGGCGGGACGTGCGGCACTACGTCCGCCGCGACGGCAGCACCGTCGACGGCAGCGCCGATCCGACGTGGTGGCTCGGTGCCGCGCCGGCGCACCTCGACGCGGTCCGGCGGGGCTGAGCAGCGGCCGAGGGGCGGCCGGGGGCGGGTCCGGGGTCAGGGGCGGCGCCGCTCAGGTGAGCAGCGTCGCCTCGACCCCGGCGAGGACGGCGGTCAGCCCCAGCTCGAAGCCCTCGTCGAAGTCCCGGAACATCACCCGGCCCGCCTCCGCCGCGAGCGGGTGGGCGGCGAGGCGTTCGGCGCGCGCGTCGACGTCGTACGCCTCGCCGCCGGCGAACGGGTCGGCGCCCATGGCCTGTTCCTCGACCACGTAGCCGATCGTGTAGCTGTACGCCGTGTACCAGGCGCGGGCGGCGGCGGACGGTGCGAAGCCGGCGTCGACCAGCAGGCGCAGGGCGCCGTCCAGGCCGGGCGCGTACGAGGTGTCGGTGAAGCGGGCGCCGCTGTAGACCTTGGCACCGTCGCGGTGGCGCAGCAGCTCGGCGCGCAGGGCGCGCATCGTCACGCGGTACGCGTCGCGCCAGTCGCCCCCGGCCGGCCAGGCGGACCCGGCCGACATGCGGCGCATCATCTCGGTCGCCATCTCGTCGAGCAGCGCCTGCTTGTCCTTGAAGTGCCAGTACAGCGCCGGTGCCTTGACGCCGAGTTCGGCGGCGATCGCGCGGAGGGTGAGGCCGTCGAGGCCCACCTCGTCGAGGAGTCTCAGCGCGGTGTCGGCGACCAGCTTCCGGTCGAGCTTCGGGGTTCCCGGGGTTCTCTGCGGCGTCACGGTTGACAGTTTAACGCCGTTAAGGGCAGGCTGCGGACAGCCGCCGTTTAACAACGTTAAGGAGAGTGGCCCGTGTCCGCGCTGCCCGTGTCCGCGTCGCCCGAATCCGTGCCGTCCGAATCCGCGCTGCCCGAATCCGTGGACGTCCTGATCGTCGGCGCCGGCCCCACCGGCCTCGCGCTCGCCCTCGACCTCGCCCGGCGCGGCGTCCGGGCGCTGCTCGTCGCGCGCGCCGCCGAGCTGTTCCCCGGCTCGCGCGGCAAGGGGCTCCAGCCGCGCACGCTGGAGGTGCTGGACGACCTCGGCGTGCTGGCCGGGGTCCGCGCGGTGGCCGGGCACTACCCGGTGAACCTGTTCTGGAAGGACGGCGAGCCCCAGGGCGAGCGCCGCATGTACGACCCGACGGAGCCCTCTGAGAGGGCGTTCGATACTGATTTAGGCTTCCGCAGGCGATTTCGGGCGGAGGTATTGCCCGACTTTGTCGGGGCTGGCGGTCAGGCGAGTG
>NZ_JBHWGV010000211.1:0-8125 GCF_042732955.1 Kitasatospora sp. NPDC059747
CGGCCGCTGCCGCACCCGGCCCCGCCGGGCGCCTGCTGCGGGAACTCACGCCCGCCCCGCCCCCCCCGGCGCAGGACGCTCCGGCGGCGCGGCAGGACCTTCGGGTCCCGCCGGGCCGCCGTGCTTCTCGGCTGGTGCCGTGGCCGGGCGTCGCAACACGGCGGACCTGTCCGGCCACGGCACTAGAGTGATCCACATGCTGGTAGCCGCCGCCGTGTGCCCCTGTCCGCCGCTGCTCGTCCCCGAGGTCGCCGCCGGGGCGGCGAGCGAACTGGACGCGCTGCGGGCCGCCTGCGACGAGGCACTGGCGGCGCTGGTCGCGGCCGGGCCTGAGCTGGTCGTGGTGGTCGGCGCCGGGCCCGGGGCCGAGGTGTGGACCGAGGGCGGGGCGGGCTCCTTCCGCCGCTACGGGGTGCCGCTGGTGGCCAAGCTGCCGGGCGGCCGGGTCGAGGGGCCGGAGCTCGCGCCCTCGCTGACCGTCGGGGCGTGGCTGCTGGAGCGGGCCGGGGTGACCCTGCCGACGCACGCCTGCGCCGTGCCCGAGGACGCCCCCGCCGACCGCATGCTCGGGCTGGGCCAGGGCCTGGCCGGGCTGGCCGACCGGGTCGCCCTGCTGGTGCTCGGCGGCGGCAGCGCCTGCCGCACGGTGAAGGCGCCCGGCTACCTGGACGAGCGCGCCGAGGGCTACGACGCGGCGCTGGCCGCCGCCCTGGGCTCGGCCGACCTCCCCGCCCTGGCCGCGCTGGACGCCGCCCTGGCCGCCGAACTGAAGGCCGACGGCCGGGCGCCCTGGCAGGTGCTGGCCGGCGCCGCCGAGGGCGCCGGCCTCACCGCGCGGCTCGGCTACCAGGACGCGCCGTACGGCGTCGGGTACTTCGTGGCGTCCTGGAGCTGATCACCGCCGCACCCGCGCTCAGGCGTGCGGCGCCCGGCCGTTGCCGCCGGTTCCCTCCTCGCCGGGCTCCGGCTTGTGGGCGAAGTCGTCGACCGCGCCCTTGGCCTTGCTGGCACCGTGCTCGATCTTGTCGCTGTACTTGCCCTTGGTCGCCTTGTCGATGGCGCCGCCGGCCTTGTCCACCATGCTGTCGATCTGGTCGTGGTGCTTGCCGGCGAGCTCGCTGGCGCGCTCCTTGAGCTCCTCGGCCTTGCCCTTGAGGTTGTCCATCAGGCCCATGGCGATCTCCTTCTCTCCCTGTTTCCTGCCCAACGTCCGGGAGGGGTAAAGCGTTCGCAAACCGGACCAGGGCCTGGAAACAGCCGGAAACAGTCATATCGTCGCGCAATCGGGGGCGGGAGGCAGCCCGGTGCCCGGTCCCACGGCGGTTTTGCGAGACTGGAGCGGTGAGCAGCTCCCGCACCGTCCAGCCCCCCGTCGTGTCGATCGTCGGGGCGACCGCCGCCGGCAAGTCCGACCTCGCCGTGGCCGTCGCCCGCAGCCTCGGCGGCGAGATCATCAACACCGACTCGATGCAGCTCTACCGGGGCATGGACATCGGCACCGCCAAGCTCACGACGGACGAGCGGGGCGGGATCCCGCACCACCTGATGGACGTCTGGGACGTCACCGAGGCCGCCAGCGTCGCCGAGTACCAGCGGCTGGCCCGCGCCGAGATCGACCGGCTGCTCGCCGCCGGGCGGGCCGCGGTGCTGGTCGGCGGCTCCGGGCTGTACGTCCGGGCGGCGATCGACGAGATGGAGTTCCCCGGCACCGACCCGGCCGTCCGCGCCCGGCTGGAGGCGGAGCTCGCCGAGGCCGGCCCGTACGCGCTGCACCGGCGGCTGGCCGGGCTCGACCCGGCGGCGGCCGAGGCGATCCTGATCGGCAACGGGCGGCGGATCGTCCGCGCGCTGGAGGTCATCGAGATCACCGGGCAGCCGTTCACCGCCAACCTGCCGAGCAACACCGCCGTCTACGACGCCGTGCAGATCGGCGTCGCGGTGCCGCGCCCCGAGCTGGACGAGCGGATCGCCCTGCGCGTCGACCGGATGTGGGAGGCCGGGCTGCTCGACGAGGTGCGCGCGCTCGAACGGGTCGGGCTGCGGGAGGGCAGGACCGCCTCCCGGGCGCTCGGGTACCAGCAGGTGCTCGACCACTTCGCCGGCGAGTGCACCGAGGACGAGGCGAAGGCCGAAACCGTGCGGGCCACCAAGCGCTTCGCCCGCCGCCAGGAGTCCTGGTTCCGCCGGGACGACCGGATCCACTGGCTCTCCCGCCCGGCCGGCACCGACCCGGTCGAGCTGCTGGAACGTTCCCTTGAGCTGATCGGGCGTCAGCGCGCGTCGGCCGCGTAGGCGGGATCCGGCCACTTCGGCGGTGCAGCTGCGCGAGCACGTGGCCGTGCAGGACCAACCGGGGGTTACGGCCCGATCACGTGATGGCCACGGATCACCCGCCGACCCCGGAGAGGCCCGGAACGCACCTCTGGACATGCCATCATCGGTGTCATAAGGGTCGGCCCGGGCGGGCCGGCCGTACCGGCCGCGAGTCCGCTCGTGTCGAACTGTCAGGGGAGGCCGTGTGTCGACGGGTACCGGCCCCGAGTCCGGCCAGAGCGGGAGCGTCACCGCACCGGCCGACGAGTTCGACGAGTCGACGATGGGTGACCTCCCCGTGCTGACCGGCCTGGACGCGCCCACCTCCTACGCCGTCGCGCTGCCCACGCTGGACACCAGCGGCCCGGCCGGCGCGGTGCACGAGCGGGAGATCCGCCCGCGGCGCCGGCTGCGGTGGTGGCAGACGCTGCCGATCGCGCTGCTCGGCACCCTCGGCTCGCTGATGTTCAGCTTCCCGCTCGCCTTCGGCTCCGCCGGGGCGCGGGCGACCATGGTCGGGATGCTCGGCCTGCTGCTCACCGCCGCCTCGGTCGGCTGGGGCGCGATGGCCGCCCGGCACGCCGGGTACAAGTGGCCGGGCCTGCCGCGCCGGGGCTCCGGGAAGCGGGCCGGGTGGAAGGCGATCGTCGTCTACACCCTGATCGCGCTCGCCGCCTGCGCCCTCGCCGTCTGGCGGGTCGCCCACCTCCGCTAGGGCCGAGGCACCAGCCCGACGGGCCGCCCGCCCCGACCGGCCTCCCGCCCTCCTCAGTACCATCGGGAGGGTGAGCGCATCCTCTTCGCAGCCGGCCGGCATCCCCTTCCTCAAGGGGCACGGCACCCAGAACGACTTCGTCATCGTCCCCGACCCCGACGGCCGGCTGGCGATCGGCCCGCAGGCCGTCGCGGCGCTGTGCGACCGGCGGGCGGGCATCGGCGGTGACGGCCTGCTGCGCGTGGTGCGCTCCGCCGCCGAGCCGGCCGCCGCGGACCTCGCCGACCGGGCCGAGTGGTTCATGGACTACCGCAACTCCGACGGCAGCATCGCCGAGATGTGCGGCAACGGCCTGCGGGTCTTCGCCCGCTACCTGGTCGAGGCCGGCCACGCCGAGCCCGGCGAGATCTCCGTGGCCACCCGGGCCGGGGTACTGACCGCGTGGGTCGCCGAGGACGCCGAGGACGGCACGGCCGGCGAGATCACGATCGACATGGGCCGCGCGAGGCTGCCCGGGCCGGACGGCATCGAGGTCGCCGTCGGCGAGCGGCGCTGGCCCGCGCTGAACGTCAACATGGGCAACCCGCACGCCGTCGCCTTCGTCGAGAGCCTCGACCACGCGGGCGACCTGCTGCGCCCGCCGCTCACCAGCCCCGAGGGCGCCTACCCCGAGGGCGTCAACGTCGAGTTCGTGGTGGACCGCGGGCCGCGGCACGTCGCCATGCGGGTGCACGAGCGCGGCTCCGGCGAGACGCTGTCCTGCGGCACCGGCGCGTGCGCCGTCGCGGTGGCCTCGATCCGGCGCGACGGCCTCGACCCGGCGGTCACCGGCGAGGCGGCGACCTACGCGGTGGACCTGCCCGGCGGGCGGCTGACGATCACCGAGCACCCCGACGGCCTGGTGCAGATGACCGGCGCCGCGGTGATCGTGGCGGCCGGCGAGATCGACCCCCGGTGGTGGGCGGCACTGACCGGCTGAGGGCCCGGTTTGCCCATTTCGTACGGTGACGAATCCCCCCGATCGAGTGATACCGGTCGCAGAGGGGAAGCGAGGCATCGCGCAACGTGCTGTGCTCGGTAGCATGGATCACCGGGTCGGCGCCCCTCGTCGGGGCGGCCGCCGGTGACCGTCGCCGGAGGTGCCATGACCATCGAAGCCGGACAACCGCTCGGGCCGCCGACAAGCACGCGGCAGGCCGGGGTCCTGCGGCCCCTGGGCGGCCTCGGCCGGGCCGCGCTCGGCCGCGCCGGGCGGGCCGCCCTGCTGGCCACCGGCCGCCAGCCGGTGCCGGACGCGCTCGAACCGCTCGTCCGGGCCCACCGCGGGCACCATCCGCAGGCCGACCTCGGACTGCTCGCGCGCGCCTACCGGCTGGCCGAGGCCAGCCACCGCGGGCAGAAGCGCAAGAGCGGCGAGCCGTACATCACCCACCCGCTGGCCGTCACCATGATCCTGGCCCAACTCGGCGCCGGGACCACGACGTTGGTCGCCTCGCTGCTCCACGACACGGTGGAGGACACCGAGTTGACGCTGGATCAGGTGAGCGCCGGGTTCGGGCCCGAAGTCGCCTACCTGGTCGACGGGGTGACGAAACTGGAGAAGGTCGACTTCGGCGCCGCGGCCGAGGCCGAGACCTTCCGCAAGATGCTGGTCGCCACCGGGGACGACGTCCGGGTGATGGTGATCAAGCTCGCCGACCGGCTGCACAACATGCGCACCATCCGGCACATGAAGCCGGCCAGCCAGGTGCGGATCGCCAAGGTCACCCGGGACGTGCTGATCCCGCTGGCCGAGCGGCTCGGCATCCAGGTGCTCAAGGCGGAGCTGGAGGACATCGTCTTCGCCACCCTGCACCCCGAGGAGCACACCCGCACCCGCACCCTGATGGCCGGTCACGAGGGTGAGCCGGACACCCTGCTGGAGCCCTTCGCGCGGCTGCTGGCCCGGCAGCTGGCCGAGACCGGGGTCGCCGCCGAGGTCACCGTCCGGCCGCGGCACTGCGTCTCGCTGCACCGGGTGCTGCTCAAGCGGGCCGCCGCGCCCGGGGCGGACGGGCGGCCGCAGGGGCCGCAGCCGGCCGACTTCGGCCGGCTGCTGGTGGTCGTCGAGGAGAACGCCGACTGCTACGCCGTGCTCGGCGAGCTGCACACCTGCTGGACGCCGCTGCCCGGCGAGTTCAAGGACTTCGTCGCCGCCCCCAAGTTCAACCTGTACCAGTCGCTGCACACCGCGGTCGCGCTGGAGGGCGGCGCGGTGGTCGAGGTGCTGGTGCGCACGCGGCGGATGCACGAAGTGGCCGAGACCGGGGTGGTCGCCCTCGGCGACCCGGAGCCCGCCGCCGCCGTCCAGGACGCCGACGAGCTCGACCGCACCGACCCGGCCAGGCCCGGCTGGCTCAGCCGGCTGCTGGAGTGGCAGCAGGAGACGCCCGACCCGGACGCGTTCTGGTCGGCGCTCACCGCCGACCTGGCCGGCGACCGGGAGATCACGGTCGTGACGGAGTGCGGCGAAACGCTTCAGCTGCGGGCCGGCGCCACCTGCGTGGACGCCGCCTACCTGCTCGGCGAGGACACCGGGCACCGGTGCATCGGCGTGCGGGTCAACGGCCGGCTCACCGCGCTGTCCACCGTCCTCCAGGACGGCGACCTGCTCGCCGTGCTCACCGAGACCGTGCCCGCCGGGGCCGGGCCGCGCGCCGCCGAGCCCTCCGGGCCCGCGCCCGAGTGGCTCGCCCACGCCCGCACCCCGGCCGCCCGCCTCGCCATCGAGCGCTGGCTGGCCGACCACCCGGCCCGGCTGCCGGCGGTCCGCACCGGCCCCTCCGCCGGGCAGCCCGCCCCGCCGGCGCACCGCACCGCCGAGCGCCGGGCCGCCCCGGTCGCGGTGGCCGGGCGGCCGGGGGCGCCGGTACGGCTGGCCCGCTGCTGCACGCCGGTGCCGCCGGACGAGGTGACCGGCTACCCGATCCGCGGCGGCACCGTCGCCGTGCACCGCACCGGCTGTCCGGCGGGGGAGCGGATGCGGACCGCCGGACGCGGCACGCTGGAGGTCCGCTGGCGGGCCGACGGCACCCCGGCCGACGGCTACCGGGCCACCCTGCGGGCCGAGGCCCTGAACCGGCCCCGGCTGCTCGCCGACCTGACCGCGGCGATCTCCGCCGAGGACGTCGGCATCGTCTCGGCCGAGGTCGAGCCGCCCCAGGAGCTGCGGGTGCGGCACACCTACACCGTCGAGCTGCCCGCCCCGGCCGCCCTGCCCGGCCTGATGCGGGCCATGCTCCGGGTCTCCGGCGTGTACGACGTCAGCCGCCCGCACGCCCCCGAGGACGGCACGGCCGGAAGAAATGGGGGTGACCGGCCCGCGCCGGGCGTGGGACCATCGAGGGGAATGCGCGGCAGGTCCACGGCGTTCACCGGGCAGAGGAGCTCCGGTACCGTCCACGGGCCGTCGCCGAAGCCACCCAGCGACCAAAGGACAGAATGACCTCCACGTTCGACACCCGCGACCCCGCCGACGCCCCGCGCCGCCTCGACGGTCTGCGAGCGGAAGCCCTCATGGACGAGGACCTCGCGGCCATCGACGAGGACCTCGGCCGGCACTACGACGGAGACCAGTACGACCGCAGCGAGCGCGCCGCGCTGCGCCGCGTCGCCGGTCTCTCCACCGAGCTCCAGGACGTCACCGAGGTCGAGTACCGCCAGCTCCGCCTGGAGCGCGTGGTGCTCGTCGGTGTCTGGACGGACGGGACGCTGGAGGAGGCGGAGAACTCGATGGCCGAGCTCGCCGCCCTCGCCGAGACCGCCGGCTCCGAGGTCCTGGACGGTGTGATCCAGCGCCGTGACAAGCCCGACGCCGCGACCTACATCGGCTCCGGCAAGGCGAAGGAGCTGCGCGACATCGTCGCCTCCACCGGCGCCGACACCGTCGTCTGCGACGGTGAGCTCACCCCCGGCCAGCTGATCCAGCTGGAGGACGTGGTCAAGGTCAAGGTCGTCGACCGGACGGCCCTGATCCTCGACATCTTCGCCCAGCACGCCAAGTCCCGCGAGGGCAAGGCGCAGGTCTCGCTCGCGCAGATGCAGTACATGCTGCCGCGCCTGCGCGGCTGGGGCCAGTCGCTCTCCCGGCAGATGGGTGGTGGTGGCTCCGGCTCGTCCGGCGGCGGCATGGCCACCCGTGGCCCCGGTGAGACCAAGATCGAGACCGACCGGCGCCGGATCCGCGAGAAGATGGCGAAGCTCCGCAAGGAGATCGCCGACATGAAGAAGGGCCGCGACACCAAGCGCCAGGAGCGCAGGCGCAACCAGGTGCCGTCGGTGGCCATCGCCGGGTACACCAACGCCGGCAAGTCCTCCCTGCTCAACCGGCTCACCGGGGCGGGCGTCCTGGTGGAGAACTCGCTGTTCGCCACCCTGGACCCGACCGTGCGCCGGGCGCAGACGCCCAGCGGGCGGGTCTACACGCTGGCCGACACCGTCGGCTTCGTCCGGCACCTGCCGCACCACCTGGTCGAGGCGTTCCGCTCCACCATGGAGGAGGTCGCCGACGCGGACCTCATCCTGCACGTGGTGGACGGTTCGCACCCCGAGCCGGAGACGCAGCTGGCCGCCGTGCGCGAGGTCATCGTCTCGGTGGACGCGCAGAACGTCCCCGAGATCGTGGTGATCAACAAGGCGGACGCCGCCGACCCGCACGTGCTGCAGCGCCTGCTGCGCCGCGAGCCGCACGCCATCGTGGTGTCGGCCCGCAGCGGCGCGGGCATCGAGGAACTGCTGAAGCTCATCGACGACGAGCTGCCGCGCCCGGCCGTCGAGGTGCGGGCCCTGGTGCCCTACACCCAGGGCGGTCTGGTCTCCCGGGTGCACGCGGAGGGCGAGCTGCTCTCCACCGAGCACACCGGCGAGGGCACGCTGCTGCACGCCAAGGTGCCGGTCGAGCTGGCCGCGGAGCTGGAGCGCTTCGCGGTGGCCCTGCGGGGCTGACCGGCCCCTCGTGACGGGGGGGGGGGGGGGGGGGCCGCGGGGGGGGGGGGGCCGCGGGGGGGGGCGCGGCGCGCGGAGGGTGGCGCGGCGCACACACACAGACACGCGGAGACG
>NZ_JBHWGV010000212.1:0-7928 GCF_042732955.1 Kitasatospora sp. NPDC059747
ACGCCCCCCACCCCCCCCCCCCGGGGCCCCCCGCGCGCGGGCGCGGGCGCGGGCGCGCCCCCCCGCGCGCGCGGGGGGGGGGGGGGGCCCCCCCCCGCGCGGCGACGCGGTCCACCTCGGCCGCCGACTCGGCCGCGAGCGCGATCAGGTCGACCCTCGGCTCGTCGGTGGCGCGCAGCCGGAGCACGTGGCTCTCGGGGCAGCCCGCACCGAAATAGATCCGGTCGCCGTCGCGTGCGACGACCTCCAGTTGCCAGCGATTCTCGTAGAATTCCGCGGCGCTCCGGAGATCCGGTACGCCCAGACCGACATGCCGCACGTGCAGGACCATGCTGCTCCCTGAGGACATTTCGAGGATTCACGCCGTGGAATAGCGCGGGAAATCAATGGATGAACTCGAACGGAACGGCCGGAGTTCGACCCGCTTCGCACCCTAGGCGGATTTCCGGGGGAAGTCGACGGTGGCCGGGCGCCCGCTATTCGCACACGCATCCGCACGTACACCCGGCCGTGGTTGCGCGCGGCCTGCACACCGCCACCCTCCGCCGTGCGCGCATTCTCATGAGGATTCGCACGCACATTCGCAGCCGGCCATGTACGGGCGCCGGGCCGCCCCGACCGGATCCCGACGCTTCGGCGGCGGGTCGACGCCAGTGGCGGGATTCCGCCACCAGCCCTGTCACACGGGCATCTTGACGTCCCGCAGGGCGCTTGAGGCCCGCTGCGGGCGCGACGGACCGGGCCGCGCGCCCGCCGCCCCGGCGGCGCCCCACGGCCGCGAGCACACCGCGCACCCGATCGGCGCGAACCACGCCGACGTCGCTTTGGAATTGACCGAAGCTTTCCGTTGATTCGTCCGCCGCCGGCGCCCCCGGCGCCCGGGAACAGGATTGCCTACCCGGCCGCGGCCCGCCTCACACGCGGGGCCGGGAATTGTCCCGGGGCCGTCGGAGCCCTTGACTGTTCGCAGCTAAATCACGCATTGTCAGGAACATTGACGGGGGGCGACAACGGGATCCGGACGCTCGGCGGGCGCCGATCCACGGGTCGCCCCAGAAATTGGAAAATCCGCTGAACCTCAACGACTTCGGGAACGTTACCGCCTGAGCCGACCCAGGCGCGCGTTCCCGGACAACGGTTCCGTCACACACGGGGAGTAGCGTCGAGATGAGCACGACTCAGCCTTTCTGTCACGTCGGCGATCCCACCTCACTGCTGTTGTCGCTCCGGCACGACAAGCTGCAGCGGTCCGCCGTCACCGTCGTGCCGATCCGGGTGCTCCTCGACGCCGACTCGCCCAGACTGGAGGGCGAGGACGGCGAGCACGTGCGGCTGCTCGCCGCCTCCGACGCCACCCACCCGCCGATCCTGGTGCACCAGCCGTCGATGCGGGTGGTCGACGGCATGCACCGGCTGCGGGCCGCGGAGTTGCGCGGCCAGCAGGAGATCGAGGTCCGCTTCTTCCAGGGCAGCGAGGCCGACGTCTTCCTGCTCTCGGTGGCCGCCAACATCAAGCACGGGCTGCCGCTCTCGCTGGCCGACCGCAGCTCGGCGGCCCGGCGGATCTTCGCCACCCACCCCGCCTGGTCGGACCGGATGGTCGCCTCCGTCGCCGGGCTGTCCGCCAAGAAGGTCGCCGAGCTGCGCCAGGAGCAGGTCTCCCACCTGCCCAAGCTCACCAGCCGGATCGGCCGCGACGGCCGCTCCCGGCCGCTGGACTGCTCCCAGGGGCGGGAACGCGCCGTCGAACTGATCGCCAGCAACCCCCAGGCCTCGCTGCGCCAGATAGCCAGGGAGGCCGGCATCTCCCCGGCCACCGCGGCCGACGTGCGCGACCGGCTGCGCCGCGGCGAGGACCCGGTGCCGGCCCGCCCGGGGGGCGGGGGCGCCGTGCGCCCCCCCCCCCCGCCCCCGCGGGGGCCCCAGCGCCAGGAGCCCAAGTCCCCGGCCGAGTTGGCCGGGCTGTTCGACCGGCTGCGCAAGGACCCGTCCCTGCGCTTCAACGAGACGGGCCGCACGCTGCTGCGGATGTTCGACGCCTGCCACGCGGTGGTCCGCGAGCAGCAGGAGATCGCCCAACGCCTGCCCGCGCACTGCCTGGTGTCGGTGGTCGAGCTCAGCCACGGCTGCGCCGGGATCCTCCAGTCGCTGGCCGACAGCCTCCAGCGGGGCGACGCACCGCGGGCCGCCGGGCCGGTTCAAGCGCGGACGAGCGTCAGTTGAACACCGCCGCGGCGCAGCCGCCGTCCCCCGGAACCGAGGTCGACGTGGTCGTGGTCGGCGCCCGCTGCACCGGCTCCCCGCTGGCCATGCTGCTCGCCCGGCAGGGCCACCGGGTCCTGGTGCTGGAGCGCGACCGCTTCCCCAGCGACACCATGTCCACCCACTGGGTGCAGCGGCCCGGGATCGAACGGCTCGCCCGCTGGGGCCTGTTGGACGCCCTAGCCGACACCGGCTGCCCGCCCCTGGAGCGGATCAGCCTGGACTTCGGCGGCCTCGCTCTGAGCGGCGCGCCGACCTCCGACGACGCGGCCACCGGCCCGGCCGTCACCTACGCGCCGCGCCGCACCGTCCTGGACCGGCTGCTCGCCGACGCGGCCCGGGCGGCCGGGGCCGAACTGCGCGAGGGCGTCACCGTGCTGGACGTGCTGCGCGAGGCGGACGGCGGTCCCGTCAGCGGCGTGCTCGCCGGGACCGCGGACGGCGGCCGGTTCACCGTCCGGGCGAGGGTCGTGGTCGGGGCCGACGGCCGCAACTCGACCGTCGCCCGCGCCGTCGACGCCCCGGTGCTCGTCGACCGCGGCCCGCTCGCCGCGACCGCCTACGCCTACTGGACCGGGCTTGCGGTGGACGGCGTCGAGGCGCACTTCCGGCCGGGCAGCGGCCTGTCCATGTGGCCCACCCACGAGGGCCGCACCGTCGTCGCGCTCAGCCTGCGCCGCGAGGCGTTCCGCGCCTGGGGGCGCGACCGGCGGCGCGGCTACCTCGACGCGCTCGCGGGCTTCCCCGGCGCCGCCGGACGGATCGCCGCGGCCCGCCTCGCCGGCCCGGTGCGCGGCGCCGCCGGCCTGCGCAACTACTACCGCCAGTCGCACGGCCCCGGCTGGGCCCTGGCCGGCGACGCCGGCCACCACAAGGACCCGATCGCCGCCCGCGGCATCTCCGACGCCTTCACCGACGCCGAGAACCTCGCCGCCGCCCTGCACGACGCCCTCACCGGGAAGCTGCCGCCGGACCGCGCCCTCGCCCGCTACCAGGCCCGGCGGGACGCGGGCTCCGCCGCGATGTTCGAGTTCGCGTGCCGCCAGGCCGCGCTGACCGGGGCGGACGAGCACCTGACCGCGGCCGTGCGGCAGGCGAGGGAGGACCCGGTCGCGGCCGGCCGGCTGCTCGGCGTCTTCGCCGGGGCCCGCCGCCTGGACGAGCTCCTCCCCCGCACCGCCCCGGGCACCCGGTGACGGCGCGCGGGCTGCTCGACTGGCTGGACGCACCGGACCCGGACCGCGGCATCCGCTTCCTCCGGCCGGACGGCACCTGGATGCGGCACCCGTACCCCGAACTGGCGGGCGCCGCCCACGCGGTGGCCCGGCGGCTGCGGGCGGCCGGCGTGCGGCCCGGCCGGGCGGTGGCCCTGGTGCTCGGCTCCGGGCCGGAGTTCGTCGCGGCCTTCTTCGGCGCGCTGCTGTGCGGAGCGGTACCCGCGCCGCTCGCGCCGCCGGCGACCTTCCAGGACGACGCCGCCTACCGCGACGGGCTGACGGCCCGACTCGCCGTCCTGCGACCGGCGGTGATCCTGACCGGCGCCGAAACGGCGGGCCTCGGTCCGCCCACCACCGCCGCCCCCGTGCTCGACCTCGCCGCCGCATGGCCCGACGGGTGCGCCGCCGACGCTGCTCCTGTGGGGACGCCCGCGACCGCGCTCGTCCAGTTCACCTCCGGCTCCAGCGGGCCGGCCCGCGCGGTCGTGGTCTCCGCGCGGGCCCTGGAGGCGAACCTGGCCGCCGTCCGGCAGTGGCTGCGCATGGGACCGGACGACCCCACCGCCACCTGGCTGCCGTTCCACCACGACATGGGGCTCGTCGGCTGCCTGCTCACCCCGGTCACCACCGGCGCCGACCTGTGGGTGCTGCGCCCGGAGGACTTCGTCCGCTCACCGCTCGCCTGGCTGCGCTGCTTCGGCGAGCACGGCGCGCGGCTCACGGCGGCGCCCGCGTTCGGGCTGGCCCACGTGCTGCGCAGGGTCCGGCCGGAGGCGCTGGCGGGGCTGGACCTCGGGCGGTGGCGGGCGGTCATCACCGGTGCCGAGCGGATCGATCCGGCCATCCTGTCCGGCTTCGTGGAGCTGCTCGCGCCGCACGGGTTCCGCGCCGCGTCGATGCTGCCGGCCTACGGACTCGCCGAGGCCACCCTGGCCGTCACCGGCGTGCCGCTGGCCGAGGAGCCGACCACCCTGCGAGTGGACCGGAGCGCGCTGCGGACGGGCGAGCCGGTCCGGCCGGCCGCTCCCGGCACCCCGCCGGACCTACGCCTCGAACTCGTCGGCTGCGGAAGCCCGCTGCTGCCGGACGGCCGGATCCGCATCGTCGACCACCGGGGCGAGGAGCTGCCGCCGGGCCGGGTCGGCGAGATCGTCTGCGCCGGGTCCTCGATCGCCGACGGCTACCTCGGAGCCGCCGCCTTCGACCCCACCGGGCTCCGCACCGGGGACAGCGGCTTCCTGCACGAGGGCCGGCTCTACGTCCTCGGCCGCCTCGGGGACAGCCTGAAGCAGCGGGCCCGCACCGTCTTCGCCGAGGACCTGGAGGCGGTGCTGGCGGGCGTCGCGGAGCTGCGGCACCGGCGCCCGGCCGTGCTGCTGGGCGCCCTCGACGGCGTCGACACCGCCGTGGCGGTGGTCGAGGGCCGGGAGGGGGCCTGGGTGGCGACGGCCGTCGAGCGGCTGCGGCGCGGGCTCGACGGCGCCGCGGTCGTGGTGGTGGCCGGTCCGTCCGGGCTGATCCGCCGCACGTCCAGCGGCAAGCCCCGGCGACGGCCGATGTGGGAGGCCTTCGCGGCGGGCACGCTGGGCGGGCGGGTGGTGGGCGGCACCGCGGGCACCCGACGCGCGTGACCGGCCCACCACCTGCGCTCCTCAGCCGAGTTCGGCCCGCAGCACGGCCGCCACCGCGCCCGGGTCCTCCAGCAGCAGGTTGTGCCCGCCGGGCAGCAGGCCGAGCCGGAACCCGCCGGTGGTGAAGCGCGACCAGGCCGCCACGTCCTCCTCCGCCACCGAGTGGTCCGCCTCGCCGAGCAGCGCGAGCACCGGCGCCCCGATCGGGTCGACCGCGAACTCGTGCCGCTCGATGGCCTCGTAGTCGGCCCGCAGCGCGGGCAGGACCAGCTCCCGCAGCTCGGGCTGGCCGAGGACCGCCTCGGGCAGGTAGCCGTCCCGCGCCACCTGGGCCAGGAACTCGTCGTCGGGCAGCCGCCAGGTGTGCACCGGGGGGATCCGGTCCGGCGCCTGCTGGGCCGAGAGGACCAGCCCCGACAGCAGCCCCGGGGGCAGCCGGCGGGCCGTCTCGTAGGCGAACACCGCGCCGCCGCAGTGGCCGTAGAACACCACCCGGCGCCCGTCGGCGTGCGCGGCGACCTGCTCGGCGAGGCCGTCGCACAGGGGGCCGAGCTCGGTGTACGGCTCCTCGTCCATCCGCGACTCGCGCCCGGGCAGCCGCACCGCCACCGCCCGGCAGGCGTCGCCCAGCCCCCGGCACAGCGGCTTGACCGCGGCGGCGCCCGCACCGGCGTGCGGGAACGCGTACAGCACCGTCGCGGCGGAGTCCTGCCCGGATATCTCCACCAGCCATCGATATTTTGCCATGGACGGCATGATAGGCATTTCCGGCGCCCGCTGTCCGCGTTCCGGTCAAACGCCGCTTTACCCTTCCTCCGTGGACCGTCAGACTTTCTCCCGAACCATTCGACGTGGAGAATTGGAGCGCTGAATGCATGGTCCTCAGCTCAGGGTGGCACTCGTTCAGCAGGGCGTCTGGGACATGCCGCTGGAATCCATGCCGCTGGCCTCCGGATACCTGAAGGCGATGATTCTGGAGGACCCCGGACTCCGGTCCGGGACGGCGGTCGAGATCTGCAACTTCCGGGGCCGCGTGACGCACGGGGAGATGGCCCACCGGCTGTTCCGCGAGGAGCTCCCCGACCTCGTCGGCTTCTCCGTCCTGGGCTGGAACGTGCGGGCCTTCGGGGCGCTCGCCGCGACCTACCGCCAACTGCAGCCCGACGGCTGGACGGTGTTCGGCGGCACGCACGTCAGCGGCCAGGCGGAGCGGGTGTTCCGGCTCCACCCGGAGGTCGACGTGATCGTCAACGGCGAGGGCGAGCTGACCTTCCCCGAGCTGGTCAGGGCCCGCCGCGACGGCCGCTCCCGGCACGAGCTCGACGACATCGCCGGGATATCGTTCCGGCGCCCCGACGGCACCGTCGTGACCACGCCGGACCGGCCCCGGATCGAGAACCTCGACATCATTCCCTCGCCCTTCCTGACCGGCGCGATCGACCTGCTCGACGAGGCCGGGAACTTCCGTTACGACGTCGCCCTGATCGAGACCAACCGGGGCTGCCCGTACAAATGCGCCTTCTGCTACTGGGGCGGCGCCGTCGGCCAGCGCGTGCGGGCCTTCTCGCGCGAGCGGCTGCGCGCCGAACTCGAACTCTTCGGCAAACTCGGCGTGCACACCGTGGTGGCCTGCGACGCGAACTTCGGGATGCTGCCGATCGACCTCGAACTGGTCGAGGACCTCATTTCCATCAATCGCCGGCTGGGATTTCCCCGGGCCTTCGAGACCTCCTGGGCGAAGAACAAGTCGAAGGTGTTCTACGAGATCGTGCGGCGGATGAAGGAGGCCGGCCTGCGCAGTTCGTTCACCCTCGCCCTGCAGTCGCTCAGCCCGGACGCCCTGGACTCGATGCGCCGGCGCAACATGAAGGTCAACGACTGGCGGGAGCTCGTCGAGTGGCTCGGGCGCGAGGGCCTGGACTGCTACGCCGAGCTGATCTGGGGCGCACCGGGCGAGACCGTCGAGTCCTTCCTGCGCGGCTACGACGAACTCGCCGAGCACGTCTCGCGGATCGCCGTCTACCCGATCATGCTGCTTCCCAACACGGAGTACTCCGAGCAGAAGGAGGTCCACGGGATCGTCGCGCTGCGCGGTGACCACGACGACTTCGAGTACGTGCTGGCGCACCGCACCATGACCTTCGAGGACAACGCCCGGATGCAGCGGTTCCTGTTCTGGGCGCGGGTGGTGGCCGAGAACGCCGTGCTGCGGCACTGCTGGCTGCCGCTGCGGCGGCTGGCCGGGTGGACCCAGTCCGAGGTCCTCGACAGCCTGGCCGACTGGATCGACACCACCCCGGCCCCCGAGGCCGCGCCGCTGCGCGAGGCGGCCGCGCGGGCGCACGGCGGCGGCGCCCCCGCCTACGCGGCGGCGATCGGCTACCTGTTCACCGAGCAGGCGGGCCGCACGGCGCTCGAACGCTGGTGGGGCGAGGCGGTGAGCCCCCGGCTCGGCGCGGAGCACCGGGCGTTCCTGGACGAGGTGTTCCGCTACGACCTGCTGACCCAGCCGGTCGTGGCGGACCAGGAGGCGCTGGTCGAGGAGGTGGCGGGCCGCGGCTACTTCCGGCGGGCCGGGGTGACGTTCAGCCACAACGTCCCGGCGGCGCTGGCCCTGATGCGGGCCGGGCAGGAGCCGGACCTCGGCCCGGACCCGACCTGCCTGGACCTCTACTACCGCAGCGGCGCGCTGAACGCGGTGCGCTCCACGAACCACGAGGAGATCGTCCACTTCATGGGCGAGCCCCGGCCGGCCGGGGCGGCGTTCTGACGGGCCCCGCACGACGGAACGGGCGGTGGCGGGGATCTCCCGCCACCG
>NZ_JBHWGV010000213.1:0-7852 GCF_042732955.1 Kitasatospora sp. NPDC059747
GCGCCGCGCCCAGGCGCGACCGCGCGCCCCCGCTCGAGCCGCCCCGCGCGAGAGGGGGGGCTCGGGCGCCCGCGCGGCCCCCGCCGGGCCCGCACCCCCCCGGGTCGGCGTCCCAGCGGGCGGAGGTGGCCATGCTCCTGATGCTGAAGCCGCCGAGCGGCTTCGTGCCGTTGCGGTAGCCGGGCACGAAGTAGACGTTGTGCCGCCAGGTGCCGTCGGCGGCGGAGGGGCCGACGCCCCGCAGGCAGTGCGCCGCCGTGACGACGGTGCTGCGGTTGGCGCTCTCGACGACCGTCGCCGTGCAGCTGCCGTCGTAGCCGTCGGAGAAAGTGAAGAAGAGCCGCCCGACGCTCTCGTTCACCGCCCCGCCGTGCGTCCAGGTCGCCCCGGGGTCCGGCGTGTTCGGGGGAAGCGGCAGCGGATCGTCGGGCGTGTTGTCGTCCTCGGGCACGGGGGTGATCTCGGGGACCACCGCGCCCGCCAGCTTCATCCGGGCCGGGGTCCAGTAGGCGTCGATCCGGCTCCGCTCCTGGTCGGTCGTGGCTCCGGCGTGCGTCGCGATGGGCTCCGGTTCCGCGGCGTGGGCGGCGGCCGGCAGCAGGACGGCCGCCGCCGTGGCCGCGCTCAGCAGGAGGGCTCCCGCGGCGGCGAGGTTGCGGGGGAATGCTCGGTGTTCGGCTGACATCGTTGCCATTCTCGGTAGGGTCCGGTTCGTTTCGGGGGACGGTCGCGATCAGGCGACGGGTGCGGCTTCGGCGGCCCGGTACAGCGGCTCCGTGATCGCGGAGGTGAACTGCGGACCGACGAGGTGCCGGGTGCAGGAGGCGGTGCCGCGCTCGCACACCCGGCCCGAGGAGTCGAAGAAGGCGCCCTGGGTGTTGTCGCCCACGACGGTGCCGATCCCCGAGGACGGGTCGAAGTCGGCGACGCGGGGACCGCCGCTGGAGCCGCCGCCCATCACGCAAGGGGCGCCCCACTCGCCCCGGGGCTCCGGGTGCTCCTTGGTACCGGGGTACTCACGGGTCCGACCCGCGCAGTGGGCGAGCCTGGCCCCGGTGAACTCGGGCAGACCCGCGCGCGAGGGGTCACCCGAGGCCTCGCGCGGGTAGCCGAACTGGTGGACCGACGCGTTGCCCGGCCGGTCGAAGCCGATGCGCTGTGCGGCACCGACGGCGTCCTGCACGCGCTCGCCCGCGGCGTTGCCGTTCAGGACCAGGAACGCCTGGTCGTACGCGTCGAACTTCAGGCCGTTCTGCTGGTCGTTGAGGAGCCAGGTGGCATCGGCGACCCCGGCGCGCGCGACGAACCTGCCGTACGGCGCGAGGCCGTCGTGGTAGCCCGGGACGAACATCTCGTTCGACAGCCACTCGTCGTTCTCACCGAGGAGGTCGGTGCTGTTGACGCAGTGCGCCGCCGTGACGACGGTGCTGCGGTTGGCGCTGTTCACGACGGTCGCGGTACAGCTCTCGTCCTCACCGTGGTTGGTGAAGAAGAGCCTGCCCACCGTCCCGCTCAGGGTGGCGGTACCGGTCCACGGGGCTCCGTCGGGGCCGCTCCTGGGCGGGTTGCCGGACGACGGCTGGGTCAGGGCGGCGACCCGCGCCGGGGTCCAGTAGTCCAGGACGGCTTGCTGCTGCGCGGCCGTGACCGCCTCCGGATGGACGGCCACCCGGCTCGTGGGGGCCCCGTCCTCCGGCACCGCCCCTGCGGACGGGGCCAGCGCGAGGCCGGCGGCCAACACGACTGCGGTCAGGGCGGCTTGGGTGCACGCTCGGCCGGGGGTCCGGCTGCGGCGAAGGCGATTCCGGCAATCGGTATGTGACATGTGCGGCACTGTAGGGACGGGACATCAGGTTCTCGTCTGGACCGCGTTTCATCCATTCATCGGTCACATCAGCTTCCTGTGACGACGTTTCATTCTCGTATCGGCGACCGGGGCCGTCCTCGTCCCCGCAAGCCCCGCCGGGCACCGGCCGGACGAGGTCCGGCAGCGGATCGACGTCCTTCGCGAGGAGTCCCACGGTCCGCCGTGGGCCGCATCTCGTGAGCAGGCAAAATGGGGGTCATTACTGGGTAAAGAACTTCACCCCTTATGATCGCCGCGTGAATCACGAGGTCATCGACGGAATACCAGTCCTGTGGGCCCCCGCGCCCGGCCCGCTGGAGGCCGAGCTCATCTTCGGGTGCGGGGCGCGGGACGAGACGCTGCGCACGCTCGGGGTGGTCCACCTCGTGGAGCACCTGGCGATGAGCACGCTGCCGCGGCTCCACCACGACCACAACGCGTCCGTCGACCTCGAACTCACCCGGTTCACGTGCTCCGGGCAGCCCGAGCAGGTCGTGGACTACCTGGGCGGGGTGTGCGCCGCGCTGAGCGAGCTGCCGCTGGACCGCATCGACCGGGAGGCCGGGGTCCTGGAGGCGGAGGACGGCCGGGTCGCCGTCCCCCAGACCGCCGAGCTGCTCTCGCACCGGTACGGCGTCCAGGGCCTCGGGCTCGCCGCCTACCGCGGGCCGGGCGCCGACCGGATCACCGTCGAGGCCGTCCAGGACACGCTGTTCCGGTACTTCCACGCCGGCAACGCCGTCCTCGTCCTCACCGGCCCGCCGCCCGCCGGGCTGCGCCTGCCGCTGCCCGCCGGCGCGCGGCCCGACCGCGCCGGAGCCCGGCCCGCGCTGCTCAGCGGCCGGTCCTGGCGCCAGGAGGACGTCCCCGGGCCCGGCATCGCGCTGCACGGCGCACTGGCGGACGCCGCCCTCATGGCGGCCGTCGCCGTGTTCGCGCAGCGCCTGCGGGACAGCGCCCGGCACGCCTTGGGCCTCACCTACGACGTCGGCGGCAGCCTCGACAACGCCGGCGCGGCCACCGGCGAACACACCGTCTACCTCGACGCCCGCGAGGGCCAGGAGCAGACCGTCAGCGAGCTGCTCTGGCACGAGGCGCTGCGGCTCGCCCGCGACGGCGTCACCGAGGCCGAACTCGCCGAGGAGCGCGAGGGCATGCGCGAGGTCTGGACCGACCCGCGCAACACGATCGCCGAACTCGGCCACGCCGCCGCCCGGTCGCTGTTCGGCGAGACCTACCGCGACGCGCCCGCGCGCCTCGACGCCCTCGCCGCCGTCACCCCCGACCGGGCCCGGCGCGCGTTCGCGGACGCGCTGCGCACCGCCCTGCTCGTCGTGCCCTGCGGCGTCGAGGTCTCCCCCGTCCTGCCCGACGGCACCCCGGTGCCCCGCCACCGCTGCACCCACCACACCGAACTGCCCGCCGACGGCGAGGTGTTCAAGCCTCCGCTGGCCGACCGGCTGCGCTACTCGGCAGCCCGCAAGACCCGGTTCGTCGTCAACCACGCCGGGGTGTGGGCGCGCGAACCCGACGGCGAGATCCACCACGTGCCGTTCGACGACATCGCGGCCGTCGAGGTGCGCGGTCCGGCCCGGATCGTGTACGGGCACAGCACCTGCTTCGTGCCCGTCGTCCCCGACCTGATCGGCGACATCGGCGCGGCCGCGCGGGCCGTCGACGCCGCCGTCCCGGCGCACCTCGTCTACCACGCGTCCGCGCTGCGCAGCGCCGACTGACGGCGCCGACCGACCAGCACCGACTGACCGGTCCCGACCCGACCGGCGCCGACCGCCACCGACCCGACCATCACTTCCGAGGATCCACCGTGCCCACGTACGCCGCCATCACCTCCGCCCCCTCCGAACAGGTGCTCACCGCCCTCGCACGAGGCAAGCGCGGCGGCTACCTCTACCGGGGACCGCAGGGCACCGGCCTGCTGTTCGACCCGCCGAAGCCGCGCTTCGGCCGGATCAGCCGCAGCCGCATCATGGACCCGGCCTGGATGCTCGCCGTCGACTCCAAGACGACGGTGTGGCTGCTGGAGGACGCCGAGTGGGGCCTGTGCGTCACCGTCTGCTTCCCCGGCGGCGGGTACGAGAACATGGGCTGGGCCCGCGACTGGACCCCGCCGGCCGACCCGTCCGAGTACGCCGCCCACCGGACCGACTGGGACTCCTACTGCGGGAAGATCGCGCGCAAGGCCGGCCTCGCCGACCCGGCCGCGCTCGCCGCACTGCGCAACGACCCGGCGCCGGACGGCAGTCGGACCTCCGGGGAGGAGCTGATGCGCCGCCTGTGCGAGCTCGTCGGTGCGCCGACCGCGGTGATCGGCCAGTCCCTCGGCCTCCAAGCCGGGCCCGCCGGGCGGGACTTCGTCCGCTTCGAGGCCAAGGGACGGTAGGCCAAGGGACGCTGGGCCAAGGGACACTGGCCCGCCGGGATCACACCTCGACGGGCGCCGAAGACTCCAGCGAGCGCTCGGCGGCCGCGAGGATCTCCACCACGCGCAGCCCGAACTCCGCGCCGCACGCGTGCGGTTGGCCCGTGCGCGCGGAGTCCCGGAGGGCGTCCAGGGCGCGGTGCAGGGCCGCGATCGGGCCCTCGCCGCGCTCCGGCAGGTGGGCCACGCCGTGCTCCCCGCGGATCTCCATGCCCGTGCCGCCGGCCGCGACCGGCGCCGTCAGGCTGAGCGCCAGCGTGCTGGACGCGCCGCCCGCGTGGCGCAGCACCAGGTGGATCGTGTCGAGCGGGCCGGCCACGGCCGTCACCCGCGTCGCGTCGCCGAGCACCGGCAGCAGCACGGACAGCGCGTGCGGGCCGACGTCCCACAGCGCGCCCTTCTCCTGCCGCCACGGCGACGCCGCGTACGGGCTGCCGCTGCCGGGGGCGAACACCGAGCCGAGCCAGTCCGAGCGGCCGGTGAACCAGCCGCCCAGCGCGGCCTGTTGCTCGATCCACGGGATCTGGTCGCCGCCGAAGCGGACGGTGAAGAACACGACGGACGCGACGCGGTGCCGCTCGACGGCCCCGGCGACGCGCCGCGCGTCCGGGACGGTCAGCGCGACCGGCTTGTCGAGCAGCAAGTGGCAGCCAGCCTCGGCGGCGCGCACCGCGAGGTCGGCCTGGACGGTCGGTGGCAGCGCGATCGAGACCGCGTCCACCTCGGCGAGCAGCTTGTCGAGGTCCGCGTACCCGGGCACGCCGTGCGCCGCGCCGAGCGCCGTGGCGGCCTCGGGACGGCGGCCCCACACGCCCGCGAACTCCAGTCCGGGGTGGTCGGCGAGGACGGGCGCGTGCACGCGCTCCGCCCAGGGGCCGGTGCCCAGCAGTCCGATCCGCACAGGGTCCTCCAAGGTGTTGCGGTGGTTCAGTTCTGCACGCGCGCCAGCGTGAAGCCGTCGTAGCCCTTGCTGCCGACGGTCTGCACGGACGTCGCGGTGACGCGCGGCTCGGCCGCGATCACGTCGTGCAGCCTACGCGTGGCGACGACGGCGGGGTCGGTGCCGGCCGCGTCCGCGACGGCGCCGCCGCGGACCACGTTGTCGACCACGATCAGCGAGCCCGGCCTGGTCAGCTTGAGCGCCCACGCGAAGTACGCGGGGTTGTTGACCTTGTCGGCGTCGATGAAGACGAGGTCGAAGGGCTCGCCGCCCTCCGCGCCGATCACGGCCAGCGAGTCGAGGGCGCTGCCGAGCCGCACCTCGGCCACCTTGTCCAGCCCGGCGCGGGCGAGGTTCCCGCGGGCGACCTCGGCGTGCTTCGGGTCGATCTCCAGGGTGATCAGCGTGCCGTCCGCCGGCAGGGCGCGCGCCAGCCAGATCGCGCTGTAGCCGCCGAGCGTGCCGACCTCCAGGATCCGCCGGGCCCCGACCGTCAGCGCCAGCAGGTGCAGCAGCTTGCCCTGATTGGGGGCGACGGCGATGTGCGGCAGGCCCGCCGCGTCGGCGGCGGCGGACGCGGCCTCCAGGACGGGGTCGTGGCCGACCAGCGTGTCCGAGAAGTACGCGTCCACGGCGTCCCAGGTCGGCTGCGTCATCGGGGCCTCCAGTGCTCGGTGCGGTGCGGGCGGTACGGGCTGTGCGTGATCACACGCTACTCCGCACCGCCGCCGACGCAGGTGACCCCGCGGCCCGAACGTCAGTCCGCCACCGGCTCCTTGACGCTCTCCGATGCCGCCGCCTCGTGCGCGGCGTGCGCCTTCGCGGCGCGCCGCTTCATGAACCACGCCGAGCCGGCGCCCACGACGACGGCCGCCGCCAGCCCGGCCCACGAGAAGCGCGACAGCCACGGCTCGATGCTCTTGCCGACCTTGTAGACCAGCAGCGTCGTGCCGCCGGCCCAGACCACGCCACCGAGCACGTTCGCGATCAGGAACTTCCAGTACGGCATCTTCAGCGCGCCCGCCAGCGGCCCCGCGAAGATGCGCAGCAGCGCGATGAAGCGGCCGAAGAAGACCGCCCACATGCCCCAGCGCTGGAACGACCGCTCGGCGGTGGCCAGGTGGGAGGGCCCGAAGTGCTTGGGGAACCTGCGGCCGAGCTTCTCGAAGAGCGGCTTGCCGCCCTTGCGCCCGATCGAGTAGCCGATCGAGTCGCCGATGATCGCGCCCGCGATCGCCACGCCGGCAATGCCCCACGGGCTCACGACGCCCTTGACGGCCATCAGCGTCGCCGTGACCAGCGCGATCTCGCCGGGCAGCGGGATGCCCAGCGACTCCAGACCGATGATCAAGCCCACGAGGCCGTACACGGCCCCCGGGGGGACGCTCTCGATCCAGGCGTCGATGTGCAAGGCCAGTACCTCCGTGGCAGGTCGGTGCGGGCGCGCCCCTGTGCGGTGCGCCCGTCCCGGCGGTCTTCCGATGGCGGCACGCGGGCCGCTCCCCCTCTGACCAGGCAGCCTAACGTGCCGGCCGGCCGTGTTCTCCCCGCCGATCGCCTGGTCTTACCTGGTCTTACGACGTACGGGCCGCGGCGGAGGTTCCGCTACCTTCGGCCGATTCCCTCTTTTTGGCAAAGCGCAGTGCGACCACGGACGGCCTGCCGTTCACATGGGCCGCGAGGGGCAGCAGCGCCCGGACGATCCCGCGCCCGCCCTCCGGGTACACCTCGCGGACGTCCGTCACCGCCGGGTGGGCGGTGGCGAGCTTCCCGCGCTCGCCCGCGTCCATGCCGAACGGCATGGCCGGCGCCTTGTAGTACTTGTCCCGCAGCTTCCCCTGGACGGCCCGCGCGCTGAACCAGCGCGGCACCGCGTCGAGGACGAAGGTCGCGCCGGGGAAGCGCTCGGCGCAGGCGGCGATCAGCCCGCGGACCTCGGGCGGGCGCAGGTACATCAGCAGGCCCTGGGTGCTGATGAGCACCCCCTGCGCCGGGTCCACCTCGTCCATCCAGCGCGGGTCCGTGGCGGAGCACACGACGATGCGGTGGCGCGCGTCCGGCGGGAGCAGGCGCTCGCGCAGCGCGGCCGTCTCCGGCAGGTCGACGGAGATCCAGCGGGCGCGCCCGTTGTCGACCCGCCAGGCCTGCGTCTCCAGGCCCTCGCCCAGGCAGACGACGGTGCCGCGCGGGTTGCGGGCGAGGAAGTCCGCCACCTCGCGGTCGAAGCACGCCGCCCGCAGCGCCTGGAGCTGTGCGACCGCCGCCCGGCGCCCGAACCGCTCCTCGAACGGGAAGTCGATCCGCCCGACCAGCTCGACCGCCTTCGGGTCGTGCAGGACCGCGTCCGGCCGCCGGGCCTCCACCGCCCGGTGCCACAGCGTCCACAGCGCCGTCTCCGGCACCTCCCCCAAGTCCGGCCGCTCCACGCCGCCCATCGCCCTCTCCCTCCGCCGTCCACCCGAGCACCCGCTCGAACCCGCCGATTCTCACACCCCGGGACGACGGGCCCGCGGGCCCGCCCCCGGCCCGGGCCCCCCGCAGGGGGCCCCCCCCCCCCCCCACGCGGTAGGCGCCCGGCGGGGGGGGGGGGGGGGCCTGTGGGGGTTAAAAAAAAACCAGCCCCCCC